>DATAPM010000234.1:0-23519 GCA_036265225.1 Vulcanimicrobiaceae bacterium | reverse complement strand
GCCGACTACACCACCGGCTGGAATGACACCAGTTTGCCCGTTCTTGAACGCAAAGAGCGTCTTAAATGTCGAACTGGTCGTCATCGGGTGACCGATCGTCGACTCACCCGCCGCCGGAAGCGACGAAGTGACGGCCGTTCTCGAGCAGCCAACCAGAATGATGATACCCAGAGCCGAATAAACTCGCCGCATAACGCTTGCCCCCCCCCATCGTACTAACGTTTCGGCGATACTCCGATACCGTGTCGGGGCCTTCCTGCACCGTTCCGGACCCGCGGCGGGAGGCAATTTGGCGCAGGTACTCAGTGCTTTTCGTAAAAGTTAGGGAGCCGTCTCGGTACTATCGGGTGGACAACCGTCATGCTAAGAGCTCGTTCGGCTTTATGCATCATTGTCAATCGCACACTATGGAGGCTTTAACATGACCATTCGCTCGTATGGATCAGTGATGGTGGCCGCGGTGATACTCTTGGTGGCATCGGGATGTGAGACACATGCCGTCCCGTCAAGCGGCGGGCTTAATCCGGCAGCCCAAATCTCGAACGCCTACGCAAGCCACAGCCGGCCGGCCGACACGACGTCAGTTCTGAAGAAGCTGACGAAGAACGTCACCATCGCATCGACCGTCGATAGCGCTAACGGCGACCAGGGCCCTCGCTCGCTCTCAATTGCGCCGGGCAGCCATGCCGGCGTGCTGGGTAAAGGCCAGTTGCTCGTCTGCAACTTTGCGGATTCGGCCGGCGTGACCGGCAACGGAACGACCATGGAGTACTTCGATCCCAAGCCGGGTTCGACTCCAAAGCGCTTCTTCCAAAGCGCTTTGATTAAGGGCTGCGACGGAACGGCGATCCAACCGCATAACGGTTACGTGTACGGATCGGGACTTACCAGCGGTAAGCTCATTGAGATCTCCAAGAATCTTAAGGTGACGAAAACGTACAGCGGGAAGCTGGTGGATGCTCCCCTCGGAGACACCGCCGCCGATCACACGCAGGACTTTTCGCCCTTCTTTGTCTACGCGGGCAGCACCGCATCCGGAGGCATCTTGAGCATCAGCGTCGGCTTCTACGGCAACGGATTGGCGACGCAAGTGGCCAAGGGCTTTGCGGTTGGTAAGCAGAGCGGGCAAGAGTTGGGCCCGTCGGGAATGCAGTACGACCTCGACATCGACACCCTCTACATCGTAGACGGCGCAAGTAATACGGTCGTGGCGTTCTCCAACGCAAGCAAGCTCTTGAGTAAGGACGAAATCATCGTCCAGTCCGGCGGAAAGACGTTCAAGTGCAAATATCCCAAGACCACCTGCGGGAGTCTCGTCTCAAGCGGGTCGCCGCTGGACGCCCCGGTCGCTCTCACGCTGCTTCCCAACGGGAATCTCATCGTAGCCAATAGCCAGGGGACGGCCAATACGTTGGTCGAGCTAACGCCCGACGGTCAGGTGCTCGACACCGAGGTCGTCGACAGCAGCTCGACGCAGGGAGTCTACGCGCTCGCGGCTCGCGGAACGAACGATAACAATACCGTCCTCTTCTACACCGATACGAATACGAACACCGTTCAAGAACTCACGCAGTAAGAGTCGCCTAGGTTAAACCGTCTAACGGAGTGCCGCTTTATTCCGGCACTCCGTTATCGTTTTCCAGGATCTCGCGCATCTGCTTTGGGTTCGTAACCTGATCCTTGCAGTTCATGGCCGGAGGGAGTTGCGCCGGCTTGAACTTCAGCGGGGCCTGCGTGAAGTCGAAAATATCGTCCATCGGGGCCGCCGACTGATCGGTCGTGCCGAGCGAGCCGAGGTCGAAGGTCTGCTCGGTGAACTTCAGGATGCTCCCAAAGTCATATTGCGAGTGCGAGACGAAGCCCGATTTTGCATATGGCGAGATGACGATCATCGGCACGCGAAAGCCAAGGGCCGAAGGATCGAGTATCTTAGGTGGCGCGTTGTCGTACCAGCCGCCCCAATCGTCCCACAGCAGAATGATCGCGGTGTTCTTCCAGTATCGGCTCGTGCCGATGGCGTTGACGACCTTGGTCACCCACCAAGGGCCGCCGTTGCAGCCGCTGGCAGGGTGGTCGGAATCGGCGAGCGATGGCGTGACCCACGAGACCGCCGGAAGCTTGCCCGTCTTCACATCCGCAAAGATGTTGGTGTTCGGCGAACTGATATTAGTTTTCCAATCGGGGCCGTAATAAATCTTGTGGATGGCGGCAAAGCCGTTCCAAACGGCGCCGGAGAAATCGCCCATGGGTTCGGGATTTTGATCGACATAATCGAGCCACGAGACTTTCTTCGCATCCAGCAGATCTGCGATCGTCGCCCATTTGAAGCACGGAAAGACGCCTGGACGGTAGCTTACTCTACCATTCTTTTCAAGCGTCGGGGCGTTGTCTCCCGGATCTGAAAAGCAGCCCCACGGCGCAACGTTGGGCTGGTCGGTGACCCATTGGTGATCGTTGAGACGCGCGGTGCCGGAGATCAGCATTTGATGCGCGAGGAAGCTCGAGGCGGTTTCCGTGAAGAACATCTCGTCGGCTAGCGTGTATTGATGCGCCAGATCCCAGTATGGCTTTGTTTCGGACCGATCGACGTATGCGTACGGAAAGAGTTTGGCCGGTCTCCCATTGCTGGTTTCGCCGATCGCGATTAAGTCGAAGCCGTCCATCTGACAGACGTTGGAAGCGTTGGCATCGCACTCGATCTCGAAGCAGCCGTGACTGTGGCAGATGTCCGTTCCCCTAAATACGCCGGTGCCTTTCTCGAGAGTAACGCTCTTCAGCGGCACCTCGCGCGGGGTTTTGCACCAGGGCGTGTTCCGACCTGGTTTGCAGAGCCCTTTCATCGCCGTATCCGCTCCGGGAAAGCCCGCAAAGAGATTGTTGAAGCTGCGATTCTCTTGAACTAACACGACGACGTGCTGGATTGGATTTGCGGGGAGCGGCGTTGGAGGGCCACCGCCGGGCGGCGGCGGCGGCGGCGTCGAGCCGACCGTACCGCTGCATCCGGCCATTGCGACAAATAGGCACATGCCTAATACGTAGCCTTTTAATTCGGCAATGTTCATCGGCCTCTGCTCCTACTCAACGGATGGATTGAGACGAACCATGTTCGGTCCCCAGCCCGCAGACTCCCTAGGTGCGATGCGCTGCTTATAAGTCGGTGCGGTGGCCGTGGCGCGTGGCAATGCCGATCGCGAGCGGCGGCAGATCGTCGTCGGGCAGCAACCCCGTCGGCTTGCCGTCGATTTTATGAATGCCGGCGTAGAGCGAGAACTCGACCAGAGCCGGGATCGTAACGTTCGGAAGCGGTTTCTTTCCGAGCCATTCCCATTCGCAGGCCGCGGCTCGGTCGGGAAAGAGCGCCGCGGCGTATCCGCAGCCATCGGTGCGCGACTCCGCGTCGGGTTCGCGATAGCGAACGTAGCCGTCGAGAACGTAAATCGGTGAGAAGGTCTGCAGATAGGCGGAGAGCGGCGCGACGATCACCGCGACGAAGTAGCCCGCGAATGCCACCGCGCCGACGGCAAAGATCCAAGCGATCTTACCGAGCGTTGCATCGTCCGGCACGTGATTCGCGCGATAGATGATGCCCCACGTCAGCAGCCCCATGAAGACGGTGCCGATGAGCGGCTCGACGGCCAGGGCGAAGCGCCCGGTGAGCCCGCGCCACACGACGGCGCGTTCTCGGCGGGTCCACGCCCGCCGCGCGATCGATTGCCGGCGCTTGTCGAATGCGTTGAAGGTCATGCGGCCGGCGCTTTCACAGGCCAGGCGGCAAGCGCTTTCATGTTGCTTGCGGAGGCGAAAACGGCGTGCGCGGCCATAAGCAGAGATTCGCCGCGCGGCGCTTTAGGCCGCTTCTTCGACGGGGTGAGTCCGCTCGTCGCGGTGCGACTTCAGCGTCGACGCCAGCACCAGCGCCACAAAGGCGACCGCGCAGAACGCGAGGTACGCGTTGCGGTACCCGACCACGTCGTTTTGCGCCGCGAAAAAGAAGCCGGCGAGCGAGCTCCCGAGGATCTGTCCGACGATCAGCGCCTGGCTCAAGAAGCCGACGGCCGTCGCGCGAGCGCGCTGGGGCGTTTCGTTGGTGACGATGTAGCGCGTCGGCGCGCCGAGCAGGGCACCGAATCCGGCGCCCGCTACGATCATCGCCAGCACCGTCAGCCATAGCGAACCGAAGCCGAGCGCAAAGATCGCCAGCCCGACCTCGGTGAGCACCGTCCCGACCAGCAGCACGTCGCGGCTTCCGTTACGATCGAGTGCGGTCGCCGATAACGGAATCACGACGACGAACGTCAGCGCGCCCAGTGCCGCAACGGCGCCGGCGGCAAAATAGGAGAGTCCCAACGCGCCGACTAGCACGGTCGGGATAAAGAAGAGCGAGCCCTCAAGAATTCCGATCAGAATCTCGAGCGCATACGTTTTGGCTAGTTGGCGCGACCGTAGCAGTTCCAGTGGCACGATCGGCGCGTGCGCATCGCTCTCCCACAATACGAATCCGACGAGGATGCCGACTCCCAGCAAGCCGATCAGCAGTCGCGAGGCGATTAAGCCGTCCATCACGCCTAGGAGACCGGCACACAGCAGCGCGAGGCCCAAGACGTCGAGCGGCGGCCGGCGACGCGGCGCCTGTGCGGGAACGTCCGCGAGCGCCATTACCAAAACGATCGCGGCCAGCGGAACGTTGGCGGCGAAGATCCATCGCCACGAAATAAAGTGCGTGATCAGACCGCCGAAGAGCGGCCCGATAACCGCCGCCAAACCCCACGTGGCGGCAACGATTCCTAGCGCCGCTCCACGGCGCGCAACCGGCACGACGTCGCCGATCGTCGCGGTAGCGACCGGGAAGATGCCGCCCGCTCCCAGCGCCTGAATCGCGCGGGCGACCAAAAACACGGTGTAGTTTGGCGCGGTGATCGCAACGACGCTGCCGACGGCAAAGAGTACGAGGCATGCGACGTAGACCGGGCGCCTCCCGTAACGGTCCGCTGCCGTCGAAGCCAGTGCGATCGAAAGCACCGTAACGAGCAAGTAAAGCGTGAAGACCCACGCCAGATTGCCGGTTGCTACCGAGAACTCACGGCCTAGCGCCGGAAGTGCCGGCGAGAGCACGCCGAGGTCCAATGCGCCGGCAAAAACCCCGAGCGCCAGCGTCCAGAGGAGGCGGCTCACGAAACGATCCGGTCGATCACCATGACCGCGCACATTAGCGCGAGATAGAGCAGCGAGTAGCGGAAGAGCTTGCGTGCCTGCAGCGTCCCGTTCTGCTCGCGCCACGTACGAAACGCGTCGAGCAAGAAGATGCCGCCCAGAACGGCCGCTGCGGCAAAGTAGAACGCGCCCATGACGTGCAGCGGGTAGAGCGCCAGCGACGCAGCCACGAGTAAGATGCTGTAATAGATGATCTCGCGCTTGGTGCGTTCGGTGCCGCAGACGTTGGGAAGCATCGGAATTTTAGCTTTGCCGTAGTCGGTCTCGGCGATCAGCGAGAGCGACCAGAAATGCGGCGGCGTCCAAAGGAAGATCAGGGCGAAGAGCCCGAGCGCGGGGCCGCCGATCGCGTGCGTTACCGCAGCCCAGCCGACCAGCGGAGGAACCGATCCGGCGGCACCGCCGACGACGATGTTGAGCGGCGTCACGCGTTTGAGCCACATCGTGTAGATGACGACGTAATATACGTTGCCCGCCAGCGAGAGCCACGCCGCGAGCGGTCCGACGAAGAAGTAGAAGAGCGCGAAGGAGATTATTCCGGTGGCAAAGGCATAGATCGTTGCATTGCGCACCGATATCCGGCCTTGCGGAATCGGACGTTGCTGCGTGCGCTTCATGATGCGGTCGATGTCGGCATCCCAAACGCAATTAAAGGCGCCGGCCGAAGCCGATGCGAGAGCGCCGGCGAGTAGCGTCCAGAAGAGTAACTCGAACGGCGGCACGCCGCGCGAGGCCATCACCATCGCCGCGACGGTGGTGATCAGCAGGAGTGCCGCGATACGTGGCTTGGAGAGCTCGTAGTAGTCGCCGACGTGCGCCAGCATCTTAGCGGGACGCGCCGCTGCGGCTCAAAACGCCGGCGGCGCCGCGCGAGACGTCGAGCGTCGCAAAAGCGCCGGCAACGAAGAAGGCCAGAAAGACGAGGGCGGCATTAACGGCGTGCGCCTCACGCAGCTCGGTCGGCAGACGAAGTGCGACGTTGAGCAATCCCAACAAAATTTGTAACGCGACCAGCGCGCAGCCCACCGCAACCGGAATGCGCACTCTCTTCGAGGCGGGGAGCGCCCAGGAGAGAGCCAGCGCTCCGGCAGCGCAGAGCAACGTAAGGGCAGCGGCGATGCGGTGTAACATTTGAACGTATTGGCCGGGCGTATATACGACGACGTTACCGGCACATCCCGGAATCGAAAGGCAGGCGAGCCCGGCGCCGCTCGAACTGACGTAGGCGCCGATGCACATCGTTGCAAAGGTTGCGATTGCGGTCACGGCCAGTCCGATCGCGAGTATCGACGGCGCTCGCGACGCATCGCGCGTGTCCTGGGGCGTTCGTTCCGCCGCCGCGAAGACGGCCATCGCCGAAAGGGCCGCGATCAAGGCCATCGCCGTTCCCCAATGCAGCACCACCGAAAGCGGCGCGTTGGCCAGCCGAACGGTTTCCGCGCCGAGCCCGAGCTGCACGAAGAAGAGCAGCACGATGACGCTCAACGTCGGCGCGACGAACGGCGAGCTTCGGCGCTCCCGCCATGCGACCACCACGAGCCAGACGACGAGCGGCGCGACCGCTGACGCAAGCAAGCGATGCATCCACTCCCACAGCGTTCCGTCGCTCAGATTGGGAATCAGGCGCCCGTGGCAGAGGGGCCAATCGGGGCAGGTGAGTCCGGCGCCGTTGATACGGGTCCAGCTCCCCAGCACGACCGTCAGCAGCGCAATCGCGTCGGCAGCTAAAGCCAGCCGCAGGAGCCGTTTCATCAGGTTCTCAGCGTAGCGCCGCCGGTACCCGCGAGGCAACGACAATTGAGAGATAAAAATTTTTCGAGAGGGGGAGGCAGCCGGGTAGGTCGGGCGAAGCGGTCGGCCGTGAAGCGCTGGTTGGCCCCGGCGGGTCTAGCCCTGGGGCTCATCTTGCTGGTCGGATGTCGCGAAGTCCGCGTCAAGACGCTCTCCGTGGGCACAACCACCGTCCTAGGAGGGAACCAAATCGTAATAGTACGGGATGCCGAAGCGCTCGGCAAGCTGGGAATCCATGCTCCGGTTCACTATAAGGGAGAGTTTGGCGCTGTGCTATTGATGGGTCCACACCAGCGTACGGGGTACAAACAAATCGTTGAATCGATCCGAGCCGACGCGCAGCGCGTGCGCGTCGTGGCCTTCGAGCAAGCGCCGGCCGACGGCGGCGAACCATCGGCGCCGTACCGCACCTATACGTTGTGGATCGTCCCCAACAGCGTCTACCGGCGCGGAATACGCGTCGAAGTGGTCACGCCCAGCAACGAGCCGATTGCGTCCACCTATCTGCCATAGACTAAGCGCTTGATTTCGTCTCGCAAGCAAACTCAAGAGATGCCGACGATCGCCGACCTCGACGTTCGCGTGCAGCGCTTGGGCCCGGTGATGGAACCCGATGGTTCGGCCCAGCAAAGTGGCGGCATTCTCAATCCTGCGGCGGCGCGAGCTCCCGGCGGCGAGCTGCTGCTCTATCCGCGCTGTGTTGCTGCCAAGAATATTTCGCGCGTCGGGACGGTTCGAACGAGTTTAGATGGCGACCGCTTTAATCTGGAGCGTTTAGGGTTCGCACTCGAGCCCGCAATGCCGTACGAACTACGGCCGCGCCCGGGTTACGGATGCGAGGATCCGCGCGTAACCTACGTCGAGGCACTCGAGGCTTACGTGATGAGCTACACGGCTTACGGTCCGGACGGTCCGCGCATCGCGTTGGCCATTTCGACCGACGCCTATCATTGGGAGCGTTTGGGTTTGGTGCGGTTCCCCGCCGGCGCTAATGTCGGCGAAGATAAGGATGCGGCTTTCTTTCCCGCCCCGGTCATTTCGCCGAAGGGCCGCAAATGTTTGGCCTTTTACCACCGGCCGATGCTGCATCTCTCAAGCGTCGACGGGCGCGCCGCAATCCCGATGATCGAGCGCATGCCGTTTGAAGATCGCGAGTCGATTCGCATCGCCTACGTTCCCCTCGCGCCGGCGCTCAAGGACCGCAGCAAGCTCTGTCAGGTCGCCGAGAGCCTTCAAGTGCTCTCCCCATTCGAGCGATGGGGGTCCATAAAGATCGGTGCGGGCACGCCGCCCGTCCGAACAAAACTGAACGGCAACGACGTCTGGATGTCGATCTTTCACGGCGTCGACATTCATAACGGCGACGCGCGCAAACCCAAGCTCCGCTACAGCGCGGGAATCGTCGTCCACGACCTGGAGCGTCCCGACCGCATCCTCTACCGCTCGCCGGAACCGATTATGGCTCCGGAGACTCCGTACGAACGCCGTGGGGTCGTCGACAACGTGGTCTTCCCAACCGGAATCGATCCGCGCAGAGACCTCGGCGAACGTACCTACGACATCTACTACGGCGCCGGCGATTACTCGATCGCAGCCGCAAGACTGAGCATCGATGAGCGTTCGAGTCGCACGGAATAGGGAACGCTGCATCACTGAACGATGCTGAGGTACCTGCTGCTATCGACGGTAATCGTGCTCGCGGTGGCGACCGTCGTGGCAGGCTGGGTGAACCGCGACCTAATCCGCATTAAGATCGCGTCGGTCTACGCGCGGGTCGCTCCGCGGGCGGGGCCATCGAACGCGCCGGAGCGGGGGCGGGAATCGGGGCTGGCAGGGGATGCGCCGTGGGCGCTCTCGGCGCTTCCGGAGTGCCTAACTCAGACGTCGGAGTCGCGGGGCCCTATTCGCTACGTGCTAGCGCGCCTGCCCAAGGGGGCGGCGCCGATTGTGCCGCCGGCGAGCTTGGTGTATGGTGATTGCATCATACGGATCGTCGGTGACGAAGCGTACGTGAGCCGGGGGCAAGACCGGCTGCGGATCCCGCCGCGCGTGCGATTCTACCGGACGGCCGATTCCATCGTGTTGATACGCGACGACCAGGAGAGTGCGGAGCTGCGGGTCTACGAACCTGTAACCGCTCGATAGTAGAACGTGAGCATACAAGAAGAGATACAAAAGCGCCGGACCTTCGCGATTATTTCGCATCCTGACGCCGGAAAGACGACGCTGACCGAAAAGCTGCTGCTTTACGGCGGAGCGATTCACGTTGCCGGACAGGTATCGGCGCGCAAACGCCAGCGGCAGGCGACCAGCGACTGGATGGCGCTGGAGCGCGAGCGCGGCATCTCCATCACCACGACGGTGTTACAGTTTCCCTATCGCGACCACACGATCAACTTGCTCGATACGCCCGGTCACCAAGACTTCGGTGAAGATACCTATCGCACGCTGCTGGCCGCCGACAGCGCGGTGATGTTAATCGACGCGGCCAAAGGCGTCGAGCCGCAGACGAAAAAACTGTTCGCCATCTGCCGCGAGCGCGGAATTCCGTTATTCACGTTCATGAACAAGATGGACCGCCCCAGCCGCGATCCGCTCGAGCTGCTCGACGAACTGGAGAACGTCCTCGGGATCGGCGCTTTCCCGATGAACTGGCCGCTCGGCAGCGGTGACGAGTTCCGCGGCGTCTACGATCGCCAAAGCCGGACGGTGCACCGCTTCGAACGGGCGGCGCACGGAGCGACGCGCGCGACCGTTTCGGTTTCCGATCCGTCCGACCCGCAGTTGCGCGCACTGGTCGGCGAGGCGGTCTACGAGCAGTTCCGCGAAGGCATCGAGCTGCTCGACGGCGCAGGCGAGCGCTTCGACCGTGCGGCGATGCTGCAAGGCAAGGTTTCGCCGGTTTTCTTCGGCAGCGCCGTAACCAATTTCGGCGTGCAACTCTTCCTGGACGAATTTATCGAGATGGCACCCGCGCCGTCGCGACGCGCCGGCGTCGAACCGGCCGATGAAGCATTCAGCGGTTTCGTCTTTAAAATTCAGGCCAACATGGATCCACGCCATCGCGATCGCATCGCCTTCGTGCGCGTCTGCTCGGGGGAGTTCGCTCGCGACATGACGGTGCGCAACGCGCGCACCGGTTCCGACGTACGCCTCTCTCGCGCCCTGCGGCTCTTCGCCGACGATCGCGAATCGCTCGACGTCGCGTTCGCCGGCGACGTCGTCGGGCTTGCCAACCCCGGGGCTTTCGCCATCGGCGACACGCTGTACGAAGGACGGCCCGTCAGCTTCCCTCCGATTCCCGCCTTTGCCCCGGAACATTTCGCATCGGTGCGGAGTATCGACGTTTCGGGTTACAAATCGTTTGGTAAAGGAATCGCGCAGTTGCGCGAAGAGGGAGCCGTGCAAGTCTTCTATCCATGGGGCGCGCCGAGAACCGAACCGATCCTGGGCGCCGTCGGCGAGCTGCAGTTCGAGGTCGCGAAGTACCGCCTGGAGTCGGAGTACAACGTAAAGACTATCCTCCATACGCTCCCTTACGCGCTCGCTCGCCACGTCGAGGGCGATCGCGATGGGGTCGCTCGCGCGCAGCTTCCGTCGAACGCCAAGCTGGTCGAGGACTGGTCCGGGCGGCCCAACGCGCTCTTCGAGAGCGAGTGGAGTGTCCGGCTGGCGGAAGAATGGAATCCACAGCTTCGCTTCGTGCCGTTTGCCGCCCGCGAAGACGACGAGGTGCTGGCATCGTGAATCGCGGCGCCAAAATTTTGCTCGTCGTCGCCCTGGCGCTTTGCGCGGGCTGCTTCCAAAACCACAACGAACGAGAGGCCGATCGCATTACGCGAGCGGTAATCGACAATAACCTCAAGCCGGTAGAGAACGACGTCGCTAAAGGCATCTCGATCACGCGCGTCAAGGTGGCGCAGTGGTCTGACGAGCTCAACGCTCAGGGTAAGCTGATATCGGTGAAAGAAACCACCGAAGGCTGCGCCCCGGGCTGGCATTGCTTCGACGTAAAGTTCCAAAAGCACGCCTACGTGGAGCGGATGCGCTTCGACGAGCACGGCAAGGTGGTGGACTGGAACTTCCACATGGCACCCGAATAAATTGACGCAGCCGACGCTGGCCGACGTTCGCGCGGCGGCAGAGCGTCTAGACGGCGTCGCGCATCGCACGCCGGTCATGCGCTCGCGTACGCTCGACTTGCGCAGCGGCGTCGCGGCGCTGGTCAAATGCGAAAACCTTCAGCGGATGGGGGCCTTCAAATTTCGCGGCGCCTACAATTTCCTCGCGTCGCTGCCCGAACCGGAGCGTCGGCGCGGCGTCGTCGCTTTCTCCAGCGGCAACCACGCTCAAGGCGTTGCTTTGGCGGCGCGACTGCTGGGGATTCCCGCCACCATCGTCATGCCGCTCGACGCACCGGCGGTTAAGGTCGCAGCGACCCGCGAGTACGGCGCAGAAATCGTTCATTACGAGCGCGAGCGCTCGCATCGCGAGTCGATCGCGCAGGCCGTGGCGCTCGAGCGCGACGCGACGCTGGTTCCCCCTTTCGACGACCCGCGCATCGTTGCCGGTGCCGGCACGGTCGCGCTGGAGTTGTTGGAAGATGCGGGCCCGCTCGATGCGATCGTTACGCCGGTCGGCGGCG
Organism: Vulcanimicrobiaceae bacterium; assembly: GCA_036265225.1. Taxonomy (GTDB): domain Bacteria; phylum Vulcanimicrobiota; class Vulcanimicrobiia; order Vulcanimicrobiales; family Vulcanimicrobiaceae; genus Cybelea. Next base: position 11,872 of record DATAPM010000234.1, on the reverse strand, counting down.
GAGGGTTGATCTGCGGCACGGCCATTGCCGCGCACGGCGTCGACCCGTCGATCGCGATTTATGGCGTGGAACCGCAGGCCGGCGACGATTTCGTCCGGTCGCTAAAGAAGGGCGAGCGCGTTACGATCGGCGTGCCCAAGACCATCGCCGACGGTCTGCAGACGACCGCGCCCGGCGAGCTTACCTTTGCGCTGGCCCGCGAACACGTCCGCGCCGTGGTTACGGTGACCGACGACGAGCTGCGTGACGCAATGCGCTTTGCCTTCGAACGGATGAAGCTGGTGATCGAGCCGAGCGGCGCGGCGGCACTCGCAGCGCTGCTGCAGCACCGCATTCCCGAGATCGCGGGAAAGCGAGTTGGGATTATCGTGAGCGGTGGAAATATCGATCCCGGACGCTACGCCGACTTGTTGCGCTAGGTGGTGGCGATCCTCACGTTGAGGGGCAAACGCAAAAAAGCGGCGCGCGTCGGCTCTTCGTGGATACGCTCGGCAAAAGCGTGAAGCTCGCGGCGCGCTCGCTCAAATGCCTCGCGCGCCTGCTCCCGGGCTCCGCCGGCAGCCAAACCTTGCGCGGCGGCCCACCAGGCGTAGTGGGGCCAGAACGCGCCCTCGAACGACGTCGCGCCGATCGTAAGTAGGTCGCGCGCGATCGCAAACGCGTCGTCCGCCCGTCCGGCATCGAGGTATGCCAGCGTTAAATCGGCGAGATCGTCCACGTAATCGCGAGGCTCCTGAATCGATCGGCGGATCGTCAAGCCGGATTCCATGTGCGCGATGGCTTCGTTCGGCTCGCCGAGCACGCGCTCTGCATTTCCGAGATTCGCCAGGGCCGCAGCTTCGAAAACCGGGTATCCCATTTCGCGGGTGATTTGAAGGGCCGACGTTGCAAATGCCTTGGCCTGGGCGGCATTCCCAAGATGCAAGTTGACGAAGCTTGCATTGACTTGATTTGCCGCGATCGTTCGTCGTTCCTGAACCTTTTCGAAGAGTTCGTTCGATCGCTCGATGGAATGCAGCGCATCGTTAAACGATCCTATGCGCATGAGCAGTATCGTGCGGTTCGTATGCGAGGCCGCGAGTCCGCGTTTGTGTCCCAGCGACTCGTAGATGTTTATCGCGGTGTCGAATTCGCGTAAGGCGATCGTGTACTCGCCGAGCCATGCGGCCGTGACGGCCAAGCGGCCGCGCGACGCCGCCTCACCTTCACGATCGTTGAGGGCCAGGTGGAGCTCGAGCGAGCGTTCGGTGAGCGAGAAGCACTCACGATATTCTTGGCGCAGGAGTGCCGCCACTGCGGCAACGGCTAAGGCCCGCGCTTCGAGCGCCTGATCGCGCAGACTCGCCGCGCGTTCGCGCATGAGCGAGAGATTGCGGCGGGCGGCCGCTAGATCGCCGATATTGGACGTGGATTCGACGAGAAGACAGAGGCACTCCAACTGCCCCTGAAGATCGCCGAGTCGCTCGTAAATTTCAAGCGCCTTTTGCGCCGGCTCGATGCCTTCGGCCGATCGGCTCTGCAGGCCGGCATGGGTGGCCGCCTCTCTGAGGGCGCGAGCGCGAGCCGTATCGTCGAGCTGCTTCGCGAGTTCGTCGAGCCGCGTAATATACGTGCGCTCCTCGTCGGAATCGCCCAAGGCTCGAGCCAACCCGACGCGCCGGAGCAACACGTTGAACCGTGCCGGGCGATCTGCGCCGGCCAATCGCTCCAGAGCGTCGATGTCTTCCCGCTGCCCATCGCGATCGCCGCGGCGGCTGCGCGCCGTTTCGCGGATCTCCAACGACGCTGCGCGCACGTCGTCGTCCGTCGCGTTTTGCAGCGCCATGCCGGCGAGTTCGATTACGTCGCCGTGTGCGCGAACCGCCGCCGCGGCGCGGGCGGCCGCTAAGTACCACGTGGCGGCGCGATCGCGGGCTCGCGCCGCTTGGTAGTGCCGGGCGATTTCGCGCGGCGAAATCGAGGCACTCGATTCGCAAATCGCCTCCAGGCACTCGGCGATTCGGAAGTGGCGCTGTTCGCGAAATGCGGGTTCGATCTCGGAGTAGACCGCGTCGGCAATCAAATGATGGCTAAAAACATAGTCGTAGCCTGCGCGAGCCCCCGCCTCCCGGAAGATGCGATGGTCGAGGAGTTCGTCGACCCCGCGTGCGATCGTCGTGCTTGAGAGATTCGAAACGTCGCGGATGAGTGGAACGCTACAGCCCGAACCAACGACCGCGGCGATTTGTGCCACCGCGCGGCCTTCTTCCCCGAGGCGTTCGATGCGCTTGGCGATCACGCCGGACATTGTAGTCGATTCGGATCGGGCTTCGCGATTCTCGAGTAGCATACTGATGGCGCCCTCGAGAAAGAGAGCGTTTCCCTCGCACTGCGTGTAAAGGGAGCGCACCAGATCGTCACCGCGCCCTCGCAGCGCATCGATGCGGTTGACGAGCTCGCTCACCTGCATTTCGTCGAGGCGTTCGAGCTCGAGCTCTTCGACGCCGGCATATGGGCGTAACGAGCGCTGGAGTATGCGAAGCGGATGGCCGACGGGCGTCTCTTCTTCCCGGCAGGTTACGACTACGAGCATCGGCGATCGCGTTGCATCGCGGAAGATGCTACCCAGCGCCTCGATCGTCGCCGATCCCGCCCAGTGTAAGTCCTCCAGAATCAAGAGCAGCGGCCGGGGCGATGCCAGGCCGCGCACAGCATAAGAAAGCGCTTCGTAAACGCGCGCCGTCTCGCGTTCCGGCGAACCTTCGGAGAATAGCACGTCGGGGAGGCTCGGGTCTCGAAGCTCCGGCAAGAGCGGCGAGAGCACGGTACGGCGTTCTCGCGACATCTGCCGCGAGAGCAGCAATGGCAATCCCGAGCGTAACGCCTCGACGATCGATTGGTAAGGCAGCGATTCGGGAGACGCAGTTGTTCCTACGAAAACCCGGCCGCCTTCGGCAGCTACTGCGCGGGCAAGCTCTGCAGTGAGGCGCGTCTTCCCGACCCCGGCCTCGCCCGAGATGAGGACGAGACTCGCCGAACCGCGTGCCGCGCGCGCCCAAGCGTTGGAGAGAAATGCCAGCTGCTTTTCGCGTCCCACAAACGGCAGAACCGAGACGATGCGTGGTTCGTCATCGGAACTGACGGGAGCCGCGCCGACGGCCCCTGGGAGTGCCTCTTGGCGTAGTATCGAGCGGCGGACCGCAACCGTTTCCGGCATCGGCGCGATTGCGAGTTCGTCGCGCAGGCGTTTGGCGAAGCGATCGTACTCAGCCAGCGCTCCGGCCGTATCGCCCGACTCGTAGCGAATCGCGATCAGCGCGCGAAGCGCGTCTTCGCGCCAGGGATCGCTGGAGAGCACGCGCTTGGCGTAGCTAATTGCGGCAATGAAGTTTCGCTCGGCGCGAAAACGGTCCGTCAGATCGTCGAGAACGGAAAAGTAGAGCGCGCGCAGCCGTTCGCGTTCCGTCAGCACCCAGTCGTCATAAATATTTTCCAACAGGTCGCCGGCATAGAGCTCGATGGCGCGTTCTTGCGTCCGCCCCTCGTTCGCAAGCCGCTCGAACTCGACGACGTCGACGAAGGCTTCGGCGGAATCGTTCCAGCGCACCGTTTCCGCGTCGCTGAGAATCCATGGATCGCCGGCTCGGGCCGGGAGCGCCTTATTCGCCAGATAAAGATAGCGCCTGAGTTCCGCGAGGGCGCTCGTCTCGTCGTTGTCGGGGAACAGAGTAAAGGCGATTGACTCGCGGGATAGCGCGCGACCGCGCTTGAGCACCAGTAGCGCCAGCATCGCGAGCGTGGCTGACCGCTTGGCGAACTTAATCGGCTGACCGGCGTAGCGGATCTCGGGCTGACCGAAGAGCCGCACCTCCAGGCCTCTCATAACAGAACGATTCCCGTAGACCGGACCGGGCCGCCTGCCTTGCGGCACGCGGGCGGCACGTGAGCGGCGTAGGCTGGGACCTATGAATCAGAAGAGGCGCGACGTCACCTTTCTCGTGCGAATGTGGCCGCGTGAGGATACCGACGGCGATGCAGACTGGCGTGGGTCGGTCCACGAGGTCTCGTCGGGCAAGCGGCTCTTCGTAACCGAGACCCGCGAAGTTGCCGACTTTATCGCGAGCCAACTCGCCGAGCTTCGGACCCGGAAAGGCTGACTGCCATGCTTCGAAAACATGCCGGTGATTGACGTGCATCAAGGTGAGCGGACGCGTTGGTACGTGATGTCGACGATGAGCGCGACTTCCACGCGTCCCACTGGCACGGCGAGACGGTCGTCTCAACGGAATGCGCACGGATACGGCAGAGCTCGGTCCGATGGGCATGGTCGTAGCCGACATGATTCCGGACGATCCGGGCGTCTGGCTGTACCACTGCCACTTGAACATTCACCTTGAGGCCGGCATGGTGGCGCGGTTCCGCACCGTGCCGTGATTGCCGGGACCGCGCGATGCCGGCCTACGGTGTTAGACTACATCGATCCCGACGTAGCGATGTTGCCGCACGATACATATTTACCCAAGTTCGAAGCGCTCTCGTGCACGTTGATGGCGAACGGACCTTTGAGTAGGGCGTCGATGGTCACGTTCTTGACGACCGTCGTTGAGGTGCCCGAGGTGACGTTGGTCAAGGGATAGACGACGCCTTTGAGGTCGGCGCACGTTCCGTCGTGAATATGCGCCGGTTGCGCCGCCGACGGACCGTTCTTAATAGAGATTACGACCGTGACGTCGGGTCCGGTCTGGGTCAGAACGGCCGTCCCGTCCTCTCCCGATCCATTCTGGGCGTGCATGGCGATGGATACGTTGTTCGTTGCACCGATCGCGGTAGCGCCGGCAAAGCCGACGACGGCAAGCATGGTGAGAAGTGCGCTAGCGAGTTTCATTATGGCTCCTTTCGAGAATGAAGCGATTCGAAGCGCGACTCCAGCGCGCCTACCGCCTGCGTCGCTTGTTGCGTCGGCGGGGCGTCGGCGCCGTCCTGCGCATCGAGGAGTGACGCCGCCGAGCCATTGACGGCTTTATCGCCGGCGGCGTAGCTACGGTCCATTAGGTTTGCGATACGCTGCGCGAGCGCGAACTGCGCCGCGAGCGACGCGCGCGAGATCGTGACGCGGGGATCCATGACCAGGTTGAGCGGTTGCGACAGCGTGTTGCCGGCGACCGTTAAACGCACCGTATAGTGGCCGGGAAGGACCAGCGGTCCTTCCGGGATGCGAGGTGTGTCGTGCGGCATGGCCGAGATCGGCAAGTCCTGGTCGAACGCGCGTGGCGCCGGTTCGCGCAAATCCCAGACGAATCGGTGCATTCCGGCGGTCGTGCCCGGACGCCGGAACGCTCGCTCCCAATAGGCCGGTTTGTCGAGATTTGCCATAGGTTTCGGCGCCGCGTCGTCGCTGGAATAACGGCGGAGGGTACGCCGTGATTCGTCGACGATGGCAATCTCGACGCGCTGCGCCGATGAAGGCAGGAAGTAGTCGAGGATCGCGCCGTCGGGCGGATTCTCGCCCCGCGGCTCTTCGGGCGGCAGGGGTGTATCGGTGTTGGTACTGCGGCGTACGCGATAGGCCGTCTCCGGCGTAAAGAGGTGCACGGCCGCTACGTTACCCCGCGCCAACTCGCGTAGCGGCTCGACGTCGTCGAGAATCCAGAATCCCCGGCCGTGCGTCGCGACGACAACGTCATTCTGATGGATGATGAGATCGCGCACTGAAGTGCGTGGCAAGTCGAGCTGCAGGGATTGCCAGTCTGCACCGGAGTCGAACGAAACGTAGACTCCGTTCTCGGTCGCCGCGTAGAGCAGACGCGGCTCGAGCGGATCTTGCCGCACCGCGTTGACCGGCGCGTCCGGAAGTCCGCGAACGTCAAGCGCCCAACGCTTGCCACCGTCGCGGGTTACATACACGTACGGCCGGAGATCGTCCAGCCGAAATCGCGTCACGGCAACGAACGCGGTATTATCGTCTTCGCGCGACGCATCGATCTGCGCGATCTTGCTCCATGGCGTGATCTGCGGTGGAGTGATGTTCTGCCACTTGGCCTCCTTGGCGATGCTCGATGCATTTCGCGTTATCCAGACTTGTCCGTCATCGGTGCCGGCCCAGATCGTTCCGGAGCGAACGTAGGAGGGTGCGAGCGCATAGACGACGCCGCGATGCATTCCCTTTGCCGGGTCGTCGTTTTCAAAGCTTCCGAGTACCGCCGGCACGCCTGGATGCAGCCGCGCTAGATCGGGGCTAATCGCGCTCCAGCTTTGGCCGCCGTTCTCCGTGGCAAAGACGACATTCGATCCGAAATAGAGCCGCGCGCGATCGAAGCGATCGAAGGCAAGCGGCTCGGTTCGAACCGTGCGATACTGCTTGGACGGCAGCGCGATCGGCGAGACCTCTTGCTGTTGACCGGTGCGCTCCGTGAATTTCTGAACTTTTCCGCCGTAGAAAATACCGGGATGGAGCGGATCGGGAACGACGTAGCCATACTCCTGCGCGCCGGCGGTGTGCCAGTCGCGTTCGGTGATCGCGCCCCAATTGCCGCGGCTTGCCACGCATGCCGAGCCGCTCTCCTGTTGTCCGCCGCAGACCCAATACGGAAAACGGTCGTCGGCGTTGACGTGGAACATCTGCGCCGTCGGCTGGTTGTACCACGAGCTCCACGTCGCTCCGCCGTTTACGGAGATCGTCGCGCCTTGATCGCTGGCCAAGGCGATGATTCTCGGATCGTTGGGATTGATCCAAACGTTGTGGTAGTCGTCGCCGCCCGGCGCGCCTTTAATGGCGACCATCGTGACGCCGCCGTCGGTCGAGCGGTACGTCGAGGTATTGGTTAGATAGACGGTCTGCTGATCGCGGGGATCGACGGCCAGCGAGACGAGGTCGTCGCCTCGTTCGGCGATCTCGTCCGCGTCGTTGACTTTGCGAAAGTACGCGCCGGCGTCGTCGCTGCGATAGAGTGCACCGGCATCCTGGCCGCCGGCAGCGACGTCGGCGTATCCATAAACGACCTGCGGGTTGCTCGGCGCGATGGCGATTTCGGCGCGGCCGATGCGCTGCGGTAGTCCGTTGGTCAGGGCATTCCACGTCGTCCCGCCGTCGGTCGACTTGAAGATGCCGCTGCCCGGCATCTCGAACGAAGCGCCGATTTCCCACGGCGCTTGCCGCGCCGCCCACAGCGTGGCATAGACCGTCGCCGGATCGTGCGGATCGATTGCAACCGCAAACCCGCCGGCGTCGTCGTTCGCAAAGAGCACGCGCTGGAACGTCGCGCCGCCGTCGAGCGAGCGGTAGATACCGCGTTCCGGGTTCGGGCCGTACGGGTGGCCGAGTACGGCGACGAAGAGACGCTGCGCATTATTTGGATCGACGGCGATGCCGGCGATCTGCTGTCCGTCGCGCAGCCCGAGGTGCGTCCACGTTTGTCCGCCGTCGCTCGACTTATAGATGCCGTCGCCGACGGCGAGATCGGGGCGCTGCAATCCCTCGCCGCTGCCGGCATAAATCACTCGCGGATCGCTCGGGGCTACGGCCAGCGCGCCGATCGAACCCGTCGGTTGCCCGTCGAAGATCGGCACCCACGTATGGCCCGCATCTTGAGTGCGCCAAATGCCGCCGTTAACGGCAGCAATGTAAAATAAGTTCGGTTGTGCGGCCACACCCGATAGCGCCACCGTCCGGCCACCCCGCAACGGCCCCACGAACCTCCAGTGCAATGCACGGTAAGAGTTCTGCGAAACGGTCTGCGCGGTAGCCCCCGCACTCGAGGCGAGCAGCGCTACGGCCGCGAGCAACGAAGTCTTAAGATCCAAAGCTAGAGCCGCTTCCCGTTCCGGCCGCCTTTCCGGCGCTTGGGCGCAAACGCAGGCCCGACCTTCCACGACACGTTGCGCGGCAGCTCGACGTCCACGTCCACGCATCCGATCGGCGTGAAGTCGCGGCAATCGTGCGGACGCGCTTCGTAGATTCCGCAGTAGTGACGTCCGCTACGCGCTCCCATCAGGAAGATGCACTGATCGGCGAGCTCGTCGCCAACTTTACGCAGCCAGCCGACGTGATAACCGTCGGCCGATGGACGCTCTACTACGTACCGGCGCACCGCCTCCTCGTAGCTCATGCCGAAATGGTCGGCAATGCGTTGCACGTCGGCCTTGCTGACGAACGGCTCGTATCCGCTGCAGCATTCGGCGCAGCCCGGAGGGCAGGCGACGTTGTCGGGCAGGTCTTTGAGATGCTTGCGGGCCATGTCGATGACGCGCCCGATCGCGCTGACGAACGCCGGGTCGTCGTTATACTTGTAAACCCATTCGCGATGGGTGATATCGTTGACGTTGTAATACCGCGTCGTCTTTTCGTCGAACGTAATCGTGATGTGCTCTTCGTCAATCTCGATCTTGTTGACGTGTTCGAGCGGGCGCGCGTCGAGCAGCTCGGGATGCGTCGGCTGGCCGGTCCGGCGCGCGTAGTTTTTTAGATTGGTGAGGTCGATGGTCTCCATAACGGCTCTTCGATTCCGCGTCTTGCGGGTACGGCCTGTGCTGAGAGCAAAAGAAAACGGGCATGCAAACGGCAATCGGCGTCGACCTCGGCGGGTCTCACGTAACAGCGGCGGTTATCACGGAGGACGGCGCGATCCATCGCCAGCACGAGGAGGACCTCGAAGACCTGCGCTTCGAGGCCGTCATTGCCGCAATCGACGAACAAGTCTCGCTCGCGTTGCGTGACGCCGGCAACGTCGTCGGAATCGGCGTCGGCTCGCCCGGCAACATCGACGCTGCGAGCGGGGCCGTCCTCTACAGCCCCAACTTCGGCTGGCAGAACGCACCGCTGGGCGAGGCTTTGCGCAAGAAATTCTCGGTGCCGGTCTACGTTGCCAACGACGCGCGCTGCGCGACGCTGGGCGAGTATACGTTCGGTACCGGCAAGCAGACCAAAGATTTCGTGCTGCTGACGCTAGGCACGGGGATCGGCGGCGGCATCGTCGCCCGCGGCGAGCTCCTGCTCGGCAACCGCTGGGGCGCGGGCGAGGTCGGACACCACCAAATCCGCCCGACGGACGGTTTCATTTGCAACTGCGGCAAAATCGGCTGCTTCGAAGCCCAAGCCTCCGGCACGGGGCTGATTCGTCACGCTATTGCCGTCGCGCCGTCTTTTCCGCGCAGCACGTTGCTCGACGTCGCGCGCGAGAAGCTCAGCTCGAAGAAGATTCGCAAGGCGGCGCAGGCGGGCGACCAGCACGCCCTAGCGGCATGGAAGAACTTCATCGGCGACCTTTCGATCGGGCTGGCTAACGTCATCGCCTTTACCAATCCGCAAACGATCGCGCTTGGCGGCGGCGTTTCCTCGGCCGAGGGATTCATGCTCGATGCAGTGCGGCCGCGCGTGGACGAGCTGACGACGATGGTCCCGAAGGGCACGACGGAGATCGTCGTTGCTTCACTCGGCAACGATGCCGGCCAGGTTGGAGCGGCAACGATGGCCTTCCGCGGCGGATTGGCGGTCGCAACCGGTGCGCACTAGGACGCTCCTCGCGGCGGCCTTTTTAGCGCTGGTCGCGACGCCGGCGCAATCGCAGTCGTCCGATCCGATTCATAAGATCCGCCACGTCATCATCATCATGCAGGAGAACCGGTCGTTCGATACTTACTTCGGCACGTTTCCCGGCGCCGACGGCATTCCGATGCGCAACGGCGTGCCGGCCGTCTGCGTGCCCGATCCAACCGCGAACAACTGCGTGCGTCCCTACTACGATTCGAACGATCGCAATCGTGGCGGCCCGCATAGCGCCAACGCCGCCGTCGCCGCCATCGACGGCGGCAAGATGGACGGATTTGTCGGCGTTGCCGAACGCGGCCGTCGCGGCTGCCGCGACGTCAACGCCCCAAACTGCAGCGGCGGTACCGAAGTCATGGGTTACCACGACGGACGCGATCTTGCCAACTACTGGCGATATGCGCGCGACTTCGTGCTGCAAGACCGGCTATTTGAGCCCAACGCATCGTGGAGCTTGCCGCAGCATCTCTTTTTGGTCTCGGAATGGTCGGCGTGGTGCAAGCGAGTCGGCGATCCGATGAGCTGCGTGAACGAACTGCAGTCGCCCGACTATCCGCCCGATTTCCGCTCCAGCAGTCCGCGTTTCCAGGCGGCCGGAACGGGACGGCCCTATTACGGCTGGACCGATTTAACCTATTTGCTGCATGCGCATCACGTGAGCTGGGCCTATTACGTGATGGCCGGAACCGAACCCGATTGCGCCAACGATCGCGACGATTGCGGTCCGGTACAGCAAAAAGCCAAGACGCCGGGCATCTGGAATCCATTGCCGTTCTTCGATACGGTTAAGCGAGATGGAGAGATCGGCAATATCCGCGACCTGCGCGATTTCTACGCTGCCGCCGCGAATGGCACATTGCCCAGCGTGGTGTGGATCTGCCCGGCCGGCCCGTATAGCGAACATCCGCCCGGGTTAGTGAGCCGCGGACAAGCCTACGTGACCGGCTTGATCAACGCCGTCATGCGCGGCCCGCAATGGAGCAGCACGGCCATACTCTTGACCTGGGACGATTGGGGCGGCTTTTACGATCACGTCGCGCCTCCGCGCGTGGACGAAAACGGATATGGCTTACGCGTGCCGGGGATCGTGATTAGCCCATACGCGCGGCGCGGCTTCATCGACCATCAAACGCTCAGTCACGATGCGTACGTGAAGTTCATCGAAGACGATTTTTTGGGATCGCAGCGCATCGATCCGAAAACCGACGGGCGCCCCGACCAACGCCCAACGGTCCGGGAGAGCGTCCCGGCGCTCGGTGATTTACGCGCCGACTTCGATTTCAAACAGGCGCCGCGCCGGCCGGAAATTCTTCCCGGCGCCATCGTCTGGAACGGCGCGACCGCGCGATAAGCGCTCGCTTCAGACTTTCTTAATTCAGAGTTTCTTCATCCGGCGGCGGGACCATGGCCGCAACCCGGACTCATTTTGAATTGGAGAGAAAGCTTCGATGATACGAACGAAAATCGCCCGATCGGCCGCCGGCATGGTGGCGGTAGGGCTGATTGCCAGCGGGTGTAGCGGTGGATCGAACATGCCGTCCGCTTCGCAGTCAACAATGGCGCAAATCAAAACGCTCGGCCACACCGTCTCGCCGGACGTGTCCTTCCTAAAGCAGCTCAAGAAGCAAGTCGTGATCGGCTCGACGCTCGATCCGGTGAACGGGGCCCAAAATCCCTACGGTTTGACCATCGCGCCCAGCACGAGCGGCGCGTTTACCGCAGGCGATCTCGTCGTTTGCAACTTCAACGCAAAATCCAACGTGCAAGGCACCGGTAAATCCATTATTGCCTTGCATCCCACCCCGGGCTCCGCGCCGACCCACGTGTCTTCCGATGCAACGCTCAAAGGCTGCGACGCGTTGGCACTGAGTCCCGGCGACACCATCTGGGCGGCCTCAATGGTTGCTAACGACAATCCCGTGCTCGACTCTACGGGAGGGTTGATCCAAAACATCAAGGGTAAGCCCTTCAAGCAACCGTGGGGACAGATCTTCGCGCAGCCGATGTCCGGGTCGCCGGCCTTCTATGCGACCAACGCCGGAACGGGAACGATCGTGCGCATCAATCTGGGTTCGCAGTTCACCTACGACGTCATCGGTAAGGGCTTTCCAGTGAATCATGGCAAGCCGGGCACCGCGTTGGCGCCTTCGGGGCTCGCGTACGACCCGAGCGTCGACACGCTGTACTTCGCCGACGGTCAAAACAACACGATCGTGGCGTTCGCAAACGTGACGAACATCCCGGCCGGCGGCATCAAGGCCGAGAACAACGGCATGAAGTTCAGCGGCCCCTCGGCCAAAGACGCGAGAGTCGTGTTCTCGGGCAATCCGCTCAACGGCCCGATCAGCACGG
>DATAPM010000233.1:0-9802 GCA_036265225.1 Vulcanimicrobiaceae bacterium | reverse complement strand
AGTGGACTTTCCACTCAATGCAGTCTTCGGCGTAACGCTCTCCGGAGCGTACTACGCGCTGCGCGCGGTGACGGATCCGGCGATCCCGATGAACGAAGGCTGCTTCAGACCGGTCGAGGTGCACGCCCCGGAGGGAACGCTGCTCAATCCACGGCGTCCGGCGCCCGTCTCGGGCGGCAACGTTGAGACGAGCATGCGCAACGCCGACGTCGTGCTGCAAGCCCTGGCGAAAGCCGCGCCGCAGCGCGTACCGGCAAGCAGCGGCGGAAGCATGAGCAACGTGATGCTCGGTGGAACGCGGCGCGACGGACGCAGCTGGGCTTTCTACGAAACCAATGGCTGCGGCATGGGTGCGCGTCCGGCGAGCGAAGGCATCGACGCCATCCACGTGCACATGACCAACACGCTAAACACGCCGATCGAAGCCATCGAACGGGAGTTTCCCTTGCGCGTAACCCGTTACGAGATTGCCGAAGGTACCGGGGGCGCCGGACGCTATTGCGGCGGCAGCGGATTGGTCCGTTCGCTGCAGTTGCTCGAAGGTACGGGCCGGGCTACACTCCTCGCCGACCGGCACACGCGGGGTGCGCCGGGAGCGCAAGGCGGCGCCGCTGGAGGCCGTGGACGGCACACCTTACTACGCGACGGAAAGAAAACGGAGCTCCCGGCAAAGGTGAGTCTACGTTTCGAGCCCGGCGACGTTCTGACCGTGGAAACGCCGGGCGGCGGAGGCTTCGGGGCCTCAGAAGGGAGCGTTGCTGCGCGCGGCCGCGGGGCGCTCGAGACCGAAACGCGCGGCGATAAGCAGGTCGACGACTCGGATCGCACTGCGCCGCGGTGAGAAGCGGCGCCGCGCGTCGGCGCCCACGACTTTACCGTAATACTCGCGAGCGTGCGCGTCGCTTAGCAAGCGTTTTACCGCATCGGCGATGCCGTCGCGTTCGGCAACGAGCGCGACGTCGGGCGCAAAGAGCGCGCGCAGCTCGGCGCGGTCGAGAACGACCGCCGGGAGGCCCGCTTCGGCGAGCAGTACGTTGCCGAAAGCAGCATCGTCGGTGAGCCCGAGATGGACGACGCACGCAACGCCGGTTGACCCACCGCCCAGCAGGCTCGCCGGCGTCAACGGCACGATCCTTGCTCCGGTACCGGCTAGGTTGAGTTCGGATGCCGCTTCGGGCGCGCCGGCGATGGCAACGGTCTTACACGCGAGATCGTTGGAGGCGTGCAGGGGGAGCTCGCGCAGGCGCTCCGCCGCGGCGCAGGGCAGCCACGGCACCTCTACCTGGATCGCGCCGCGCGTGCGGATAACCGGCAGCCCGTCGCCGCGCCGCGATATGGTGCTGCCCGGCGCGGTAACGTCGTCGCAGAACCATCCTAAGGTTGCTGCGCTGCGAAAGCGGCCGTCAATGCGCCGCCAGGGCGCAATCGCGCCGCGCACCAGCGGATGACCGAAGCTGCGCAAAGCCTCTTCGAGATCGCTGGAAGCCGCGCGGACGAGCGGGTCCGACCCGGCCGCGCTGCGCAGCGCAACCGCTCCAAGTTTTCCGCGCGCGACGCGCGGCAACGTGCCCATCGTCGAGAACCATCGCGCATAAAACCGCCGTTCGTTCTGCGCCTCGCGATCGAAGCGGCCGGCCGAAGCGCTTTCGTAATGCGCGAAACGCGCCGCTGCCACATAAGCGATGGCATGGCCCGTTTCGCGCGCCCGCAAGCAAAGATCCACGTCTTCGAACCCGTTGACGTAGGACTCGTCGAATCCGTTGTTAGCTAAGAACCATTGCGTGCGAACGGCCATTGCAGCGCCGCTGACGGCGAGGGCTTGGCGCGAAGCCGTTACCCCTTCGAGGCCCGGCGGCAGGTTGCGGCACGAGTAGTGCCAGTGCGCGTTGGGCAGAACGACGAGCCCTGCGGCCTGCGTTACGCCGTCCTCAAAGAAGAGCGCACCCCCGGCGATGGCAACGTCGGGATGCTCGAAGGCCCCAACGAGCGGCTCCAGGGCGTCTCCAAGGGGGTACGCGTCATTATTGAGCAGCAGCGTGATGGGCGCTTCCGCGGCAGCGACGCCGGCATTGCACGCGCCGGCGAAATTACGATTGACGTCGTGACGTATATAACGCAGATCGGGGAACTCGGCGACCGCGCGCGGGGTTTCGTCGGTCGAGGCATTGTCGACGACGATCGTTTCGAACGCGACGGCCGTCGTTTGCGCGACTTCTCGCAGCCGGCGCAGGCATCGCGCCGTCAGCCACCAGTTGTCGTAGACCGGAATGACGACGCTAAGCGCCGGCCGCATCGCGCCCGCCCGCATCCACGCGTATCGTCTCCAAGAGCTCGCGCTTGGTCTCCGGCACCATCGCGCGGACGAAGAGGATCGTCACGATGCAGAGCGAGGCGTAGACCCAGAACGTCGCGGACCGGCCGATCTTCTCAACCGTAGTGAGGAAAAACTGTGAGACGGCGAAGTTGCCGACCCAATTCGCGAGCGTCGAGAGCGACATGCCCATGCCGCGCACGCGCAACGGAAAGATCTCCGAGATGAGCAGCCAGACGATCGGCCCGAGACTGAACGCATAGCATCCGACGTACACCATCATGCTCACCAAAGCAATTGGCCCGAGCGACCCGGTGAGCTTTACCTGCGCGAACGCGGTTGCCAGCGCGGCAAGTGCAACGAACATTCCGGCCAACCCGATGTAGAGCAGCGGCTTACGCCCAATTCGGTCGACGAAAAAGATCGCGACGAGCGTCATGCCGCAGTTGACCGCGCCGACCAGCGTCTGCGCCAGAATCGAGGCAGAATCGGACGTAAAGCCCGCCATCTCGAAGATCTGCGGGCCGTAATAAATTACGGTGTTGATGCCGGTGATCTGTTGCAAGACGGCTAGACTGATGCCGATGAAGAGCGCAAGGCGAATGGAGGGCTCGCGCAGAGCCTCCCAGCCGGCACTTTTTGCACTCAGGCTTTCGACGATCGATTGTTCCTCGCGTCCGCTTTCGGAAGCATCGTCGTAGATGCGCGCCAGCTCGTCGCGCGCCCGTGCCGCGTTGCCGATCTTGAACAAATAGCGCGGGCTCTCCGGCATCACCATCATGCCGCCGACGAGCACCAGCGAGGGAATGACGGCCAGCCCAAGCATCCAACGCCATTGGCCGCCGCCCGAGAACGCGAAGTCGATAGCGTACGCGGCCAAGATTCCGACCGTAATTGCAAACTGATAGAGCGAAACGAGTGCTCCACGCACCTCGGCCGGCGCGACTTCGGAGATGTAGAGCGGCGCGACGACCGAGCTAAAACCAATCCCGATGCCGACGACGAAGCGCCCGGCAAGCAAGATGTTTTCGTCGGGCGTGAAGGCCGAAATCAGCGCGCCCGCGAGGAAGATCACCCCCGCCACGAGGAGCGTCAGTCGCCTCCCGATTCGGTCGGCGACGGCGCCCGCCGACGCCGCACCGGCCATGCAGCCGATCAGGACGACGCTGATGGTAAAGGCCTGCAAGCCCGTTGCAAGCCCGAAATCCTTACTGATAAAGAGGATCGCACCGGAGATTACGCCGGTGTCGTAGCCGAAGAGCAACCCGCCTAGCGCCGCAACCGAAGCCACGAGCAGGACGTACGCTCTCATGCAGGCGCTTTTCCAAGCCTGCTACAACGCTCCTCCTCATCGTGGCGGAACTCGGAATCGCAGATGCCGTCGAGTACGCGCACGCTCACGGGCTGCACGCGTTGGTCATCGAACGCGATGGCCGAGTCGTTGCCGCCGAGTACGGAGAGAACTTCTCGCCGGATAAACCGCATGCGCTCTACAGCGGCACAAAGAGCTTTTGGGGCGTCGCCGCGCTCTTCGCTCAAGACGACGGGCTGCTTCGCCTCGACGAACCCGTCGCGGAAACGTTTGCGCGATGGCGCGCGGACCCGTGGAAGCGTCGGGTTACGCTGCAGATGCTTCTTTCGTTGACGGCAGGTTTCGGTTTCGGCGGCCTGGGCGCAAGCGTGCCCGTCTACGAACGCGCGCTCGAGATTCCGCTCAAGGACGAGCCCGGCACGCGCTTCACGTATGGCGGCGTTCCGCTGCAAGTTTTTGGTGCAGTGTTGGCACGGAAACTTGAATCGCGGAACCAATCGCCGCACGACTATCTGCGCGAGCGCATTCTCGATCCGGCCGGCGTACGCGTGGCCGCATGGCGCACGCTCGGCGACGGGACCAGTCCGCTGCCGACCGGAGCGTCGCTGCGAGCGGGCGATTGGTTGGCCTACGGGCACTGGATTCTCCGCCAACGCACATCGCTGCAACGCTGTTTCGAAGGCTCGTCAGCCAACGCCCGATACGGACTTGGCTGGTGGCTGGGCGTTCGCGGCGCACCCGAGGATCTCGTCTACGCGAGCGGCTCGGCCGGCCAAGGACTCTACTTGGCTCCGTCGCTCGACGTCGTGGTCGCGCACTTCGGACGCAGTAATTCGTATCGCCACGAAGCCTTCTTAAAACGGCTCTTCGGCAGGTCCCGGAAATCCTGAAGGAAGGCCGCCTAGCCCGCCTAAAGCGCACGCAATGAGACACTTCGGCGCTCTGTCTATTGCCATTTCGTTCGTCGTTAGCCTCGCTCTCGCCGGGTGCGCACAAAGCTCGCTGCCGTACATGCAAAGTTCGACGGCAATCCGCGCGCTCAATGCAACGGGGGCGGGGAAAATCGATCACGTCGTCTTCATCATTCAAGAGAACCGCAGCTTCGACAACTTATTCCAAGGATATCCTGGCGCGGACACCGTCTCAGAAGGCAAGGACTCCAAGGGCCGCACCGTCGAGCTGCAGCCCGAATCTCTGGGAGCGTGGTACGTTATCGATCATTCGGCGCAAGCCATGTTCGCGGCGTGCAACGGAAAGGGAAGGCTGCCGGGAACGAACTGCAAGATGGACGGGTTCGATAATGAGGACTCGTGGGGCGGCCCCGCCGAAGATCCGGAGTACGTCTACGTGCCGCACAAAGAGTCGAAGCCGTACTTCGACATGGGGCATCAGGGAGTCGTCGCCGACCGCATGTTCCAGTCGCAGCTCGACGAGAGTTTTGTCGCGCATCAATATATCATCGCCGCGCAAGCGGCCTCGGCGGTCAATCTACCGGGCGGAGCCTGGGGCTGCAACGGCGGAAAATACGATACCGTCCACACCATCACCGATAAGCGCAGTCCGAACGGACCGACGGAACGGCCCTGCTTCGAATATCAAACGCTCGCCGACGAGCTCGACAAAGCCGGTCTGTCGTGGCACTTCTATGCAAGCTCGTACGGAAGCGCTTCGAGCGACGCCGGAGCCGAATGGTCGAGCTTCAGCGCGGTGAAGCACATCTACCACTCGCCCGAGTGGAAGAAAAACGTGATCGCGCCGAACTGGAAGTTCATCACCGACGTGCGCGCCGGCAAACTTTCGAACTTTACGTGGATCACTCCGGTTTGCGACGATTCCGATCACGTTAACTGCCCGAAGGGCTACGGTCCCTCATGGGTGAGCGCGCTGGTCAACACCGTCGGCAAGAGCAAGTTCTGGAGCAGTACCGCAATCTTCGTGATGTGGGACGACTGGGGCGGCCTCTACGACCACGTCCCGCCGCCCTACGCCGGGACGGACGGCCTCGGTTTTCGCGTACCGCTGATCGTGATGTCGCCGTACGCGAAGCAGAACTACGTTTCGCACGTGCAGTACGAAACGGCTGGCGTGTTGCGCTTTGCCGAAGATCTCTATGGCATCAACCAGCTGGCGGACGCCGACAAGCGGGCGAACTCGCCGGCCAACGACTGCTTCGACTTCACGCAGAGTCCGCGGCCATTCGTAAAGATCAAGGCACCGCTGCCGCCGAGCTTCTTCATGCGCCGGTTTACCGACGATTATTTCGCGCCCGATTACGAATAACGGCGGTAACGCCGTCACGGCATTACGGGGTTCACACCCTCCAACGGCTTTAATCCAGTCTGTTTGAGTGCCGACTGGAGCCCGGCCAACGACGAGACGTACTGATTGAAGCCGGCAATCGCTGCATTATACGCAGTGTCGAAACGCCGAGCGTAGTCGAGTTGCGCTTTGGTGGGCGGAAGCTGAACGCCGCCGAAGCCGCTCGTGCGGGGCACCGACTCGCGCAGCGAACCCGGGCGCTGAATCGAGTCCTCGTCGTTCTTGTAGCCGGCGGTGAAGGCGCCGAACACCGGCGTCCAAGCCTGCCGTGCCGCCGCGATCTGCGATTTTATCGACGCGTTGGCGCCGGCCGCAGTTGCCGTCGTGCTCAGCGACTTCTTGATTGAATCGAGATTATTGAGGGCCTCGTCGATCTTGCCGTAATCGGTCGAGTATTTCCGCGCGAAGTCGTAGCCCGCCTGATATTGCGCAGCCGTCAGCGAGTCCCGCGGATCGCCCTTAACCGTCAGCGGCTCGGAGTACGTCTGGCCGTCGAGCGCGATGTGAATGGTATAGGTTCCGGGCACCACAGTTGGCCCGGTCTTTGGCCCTTGGTACTCTTCGCGCGCCGCGCCGTGCCACTTCAGCGGCGCGTCCTCGGTGAAATCCCAAACGTAGCGATTGATCCCCGCTTTGTTCGTAACGTACGGCTCGGTCTTACCTTTGACTTTGTGAGTCCCCGAAACCGTGCGAATGACTTGGCCGTTCGAGTCTAGGACCTGCAGCGCCGGGGCGTTTTTCTGCGGCAGGCTCTGATAGAAGTCGACGATCGCGCCCTTGGGCGGATTCTCGCCGGCGAAGCGCGTGTAGATGCCCAAATCGTTGGAATGGTAGTGATATTCGTAGGCGGTTCGCGGCGCGAAGAGGCCGCTGCCGGTGCGCTGCGATCCGCCCAGCGCTTGCAGCGAGCCGAGCGCGTCGAGTATCCAAAGATCGCGCCCATGCGTTGCGATTACGAGATCGTCGAACTGCGGCTGGATGCGAATATCGCGAACCGAAACGGCCGGCAGATTGAGGCGAAAGTCTTGCCAGTGGCTGCCGCCGTCGAACGAAACCCACAGACCGTTCTCCGTACCCGCGTAGAGCAGCGAGGGATTGTGAATGTCCGGCCGGATCGTGCGAACGTATTGATTGGCGGGCAGCCCGTTGACGATCTTGTTCCACGTAGCGCCATAGTCGTGGGTCACGTAAAGATACGGAGCGTAATCTCCGAGCCGATGATTGTCGGCCACCACGTAAGCGGTGCCGGCCACCAGCGGAGACGGCGCCGTCGTCTCGATGCGCGCATACTCCGGCGTACCGGGCGGCGTAACGTTGTGCCAGTGCTCGCCGGAGTCGCGGGTCATCTGCGCATAGCCGTCGTCCGTCCCCACCCAAATCTCGCCTTTGGCTACCGGCGAACCTTCGATATAAAGGATGGTGTCGGAGTACTCCGCGCCCGAAACGTCTTTGGCCAGCGGGCCGCCCGATGGCACCTGATGTTCCTTGACATTGCGCGTCAGGTCCGGGCTTATCGTCGTCCACGTTTCGCCGCGGTCGCTCGACGCGAAGACGACGTTGCCGCCGAACCATGCCGTCGCCGTGCCTTGCGACCACGGGGCGAATGCTATGGGGGCGTCCCAGTTGAAGCGGTACGGCACCTGGCCGAGATCGAACGGGCCCAAAAAGCTGCCGGGGAACGCGTCGTACGGGCGGACGAAACGGCTCGTTTCGGTTTTGCGATCGAAGATCGTGAGCGCGCCGTCTTCGAGGTCGGCCCATACGAAGCGCGGATCGCCCGGCTCGGGGACCGTCCACATGCCGTCGCCGCCGACCACGTCGGTCCAATGCCGATCGAGAATGCCCTCGCTGTCGAGCGAGTTCTCTGGTCCGCAGAATCCGCCGTTATCTTGGAACGCCGCACATGCTTGATACGGGTTCTCATCGGAGAGCCCGACGTGGTAAACCTGTCCGATAGCGAGGTTGCGCGCGAACGACCAGTTCTTCAGATCGTCGGTTAGCGCGTAACCGCCGTCTTCGCCGACGATAATGCGCTTGGAGTTGGTCGGATCGATCCATATGGCGTGATAGTCGACGTGCACGTCCTTGGCGATCTCGGTAAACTTGTGGCCGCCGTCCTTGCTTTCGGCGAGCATCTCCGAGACTGCGTAAACGTGGCCGGCGTCGTGCGGATCGACGGCGATGTGCGTGAAGTAGAACGGCCGTTGATCGACCAGCGTATCGCCGCTGACCATCGTCCAGTGGCTGCCGGCGTCGTCCGAACGCCAGAGGATGCCGCCCTTAGCCTCGATCAGCGCGAAGACGCGATTGGGCCGGCTCGGCGCGATCGCTAAACCGATACGACCGGTATATCCGCCGGGAAGACCGTTGCCGGTCAGGCGCCGCCACGTCTTGCCGCCGTCAGTCGATTTGTACAGTCCGTCGTCGGGTCCGCCGCTGGTAAACGTCCACGGAACGCGGCGAAAGTGCCACATGCCCGCGTAAACGACGTTGGGGTTCTGCGGATCCATCGCGATGTCGCTGGCGCCGCTCGCCGCGCTCAAGTAGAGCGACTTGTTCCACGAGCGGCCGCCGTCGAAAGTCACGTAGACGCCGCGATTGGACGAATCTCTAAACGGATCGCCGAACGCCCCCACTACGACGTGCGCAGAGTTCTTCGGATCGACGGCGATCCGCGAAATGCTCCACACCCCTTGCAGGCCGACGCGCGTCCACGTCTTCGCGCCGTCGGTCGTCTTATAGAGGCCGTCGCCGTAGCTGACGTTGTTGCGCGGATTCGCTTCCCCTGACCCCGCCCAAACGACGCGCTCGTTGGTCGGATCGATCGCCACTGCGCCGATGGCAGAAACGGACTGTTTGTCGAAAACCGGCTTCCACGTGGCTCCGCCATTGTCGGACTTCCACACGCCGCCGCCGGCCGTGCCGAGATAGTAGAGCCGGTCGTTTTGCGGCGTTCCGGCAACGCTCGCAACGCGCCCGCCGGCTACCGCAGGCCCAACCGAACGCCACGTAAGGTTCGAGTACGCGGCGGCTGCGAGCAGAACGGTTGGAGCGAACGCGATCATCGCGGCGTGACCTGCTTGATCGTCGTCAGCGGCTTCATGCCAGCCTGGTGCAGCGCGTCGTTGAGTCCCGGCAGAACGCCGCTGATAAAGGCATTATACTGCGATACGCCGTTGCGATAGAGAACGTCGACGCGGCCGATAAAGTCGAGAACCGGCGGCGTGATCAAACCCTGCG
The DNA here is from genome assembly GCA_036265225.1 of Vulcanimicrobiaceae bacterium. Classification (GTDB taxonomy): domain Bacteria; phylum Vulcanimicrobiota; class Vulcanimicrobiia; order Vulcanimicrobiales; family Vulcanimicrobiaceae; genus Cybelea. The sequence goes on along the minus strand of DATAPM010000233.1, from coordinate 620 downwards.
CGTTGAAGTACGCGCCGAGAAGATCTTCGTGCAGCTTCGTTTCGTCCATGGTGCCTTCGCCGCGGACGTTGACCGCCAGCGAATCGTAGAGCGTCTGGCGGGCCTTTGCGGCATCGTCCAGTTTCGTCGTCAACGCCGTGTTATTCGCCTTCTTCGCATCGGCGGCTGCAGTATCCATCGACTTCTTGAGATCGTCGAGATCGTTGAGCATCGAGTCGACCTGCGAGAGCAGCGCCATCTGGCCCATCGCCGTATCGAAGCTGCGCTGATAGTCGGCCTGCGTGAACGCCGAACGCGGATCCGGTTCGACCTTGAAGCGGCGGACGGACGTCTTTCCGCCCAACGTCATGCGCACGGCGTAGCTCCCCGGAGGAACGCCCGGCCCGGTCTCGGGCCCCTTCAAGAAGAAGTTCCCGGCCTTCCACAGCACGGGACCATCCACTGCGAAGTCCCACGTGTAGCGATTGAGGCCCGCCTTGTTGGAGATATACGGCGCGTCGTTGCCCGCGACTTTATGCGTTCCCGATACCGAGCGAATCGCGCGTCCGCGCGCGTCGATAATTTGCAGCGACGGTGCACTCTTCTGCGGTTCTTTCTGATAGAACGTAATCGTCACTCCG
>DATAPM010000232.1:0-3313 GCA_036265225.1 Vulcanimicrobiaceae bacterium | reverse complement strand
AGACCCAGTACTTCGGCTTCACCGAGAGGCGTGTTGCCGGCGCTCGCGACGAAGATCGAGACGCGCGGGAGCTTGGCGCGTTCGACCAACGCGTGCAGCCGCGGTCCGAGCGGGCTGGAAATCGGATGTACCGCAAACGGCGATTGCACGTAAGGCGCTGCGTACGACCAGCCGACGTTCACCGCCAGAATGGCGACGATCGTATAGACGTACCATTGATGCGTCCGCGAAGCCAGCCAGAGAACGGTCGCGGCAATGAGACCGGCCACGATCATGGCTAACAGCGTATGGTAGATCCAGAAGGCAAACCAGAAGCGCGTCAGTTCGAATGTAACGTCGAGGGCGCGGTCGACGCGGTAGAGATAGAAGGAAGGAATGAACGACGCGAGCCGCGCGACCAACGCCAGCGAGGCCCCGAAAAGAAAGCGGACCAGCCACTCGGCGCGGAAGCGGCGGTGCAGCCGGTCTCGCAGCGATGCGGCGCCGCCCGTCGTCCAGAGGTAAAAGAGGGCCAGCGCCTGGGCGATCGGGATGAGCAGCCATCCGACCAGCGTCCAGTGAGCCCGGCGCATCGCAGCGGCCTGGCGCGCCGGGTCGACCAGCGCCGTTGCCGGTTCGCTCATCAAGGCCTGGGTGCTCAGCAAGTCGACGCGGTGATCGAGCGCGTTGGGACGCACCATTCCTGCCAAGGCGACGCCTCCGAGCAGCAGCACGAACGCGACCAGCGGAATTACCACGCAAAACGACCTGAGCGCTCGCGACGCCATGTGAGCCGGACTTCGCGGCGGGCCCGGGGAGTCCGTCGGCGCGCGGTTGAGCCGGGCTACTTTTTCGGAAGCGGGCGTGCCGGATTTCCCGCGACGCGCTCGCCTTCGGGAACGTCCTTCGTAACGACGGAGCCCGCGCCGGTGAGGGCGCCGTCGCCGACGGTGACCGGCGCGACCAGCGACGTGTTCGACCCGATCGAGACGTGCCGCCCGATTTTCGTCGGATTTTTTTTGCTTCCGTCGTAGTTGCAAGTAATCGTACCGGCGCCCACATTCGTCTCTTCGCCGACCGTCGCATCGCCCAGATATGAGAGGTGGCTGACCTTGACGCCTCGCGCCAGCTTCGACTTCTTGATCTCGACGAAGTTTCCGACGTGCACGCGATCGGCGAGGAGCGTCTCGCCGCGCAGATGTGCGAAGGGTCCGATAGTGACGTCGTTACCGGTTTCCGAGTCGATGACGACGCTCTCCCGAAGCGTAACGCGATCGCCCAGGCGCGCATTCGAAAGGCGCGCGTTGGGCCCGATCGTGCAAGCCCGGCCGATACGGGAGAGGCGCGAGATCGTGGTATTGGGATAGATCACCGTATCGCTTCCTATCTCCAGCTCGGGCTCGAGATACGTCGCCGGCGGATCGATAATCGTTACGCCGTCGCGCATGTGCCGCGCGCAGATGCGCGCGTTCATTTCGCGACGCGCCAGAGCCAGCTCGACGCGATCGTTGATCCCGAGCACTTCGAGGTGATCGGCCGCCGCGACCGGCGCAACGCGCTTTCCCGAGTTGACGAAGTCGGCAACGGCATCGGTCAAATAATATTCGGCCTGCGCGTTGTCGGGACGCAAGCGGGTCACGGCATCGCGCAGCGAGTCTTCGTCGAACGCGTAGATGCCCGCGTTCATCTCGTCGATCTCGAGCTCCACCGGCGTTGCGTCGCGCGCTTCGACGATGCGTTCGACGTTCGTGCCGCGGCGGACGATGCGCCCGAAGTTCGAAGGCAGCGGCATCTTGACCGTAACGAGCGCCATCGAGGCGCCTTGCGCGTCGGGCGCATCGAGCGTTTCGATCGTTGCGCGCAGCAGCTCTTGCGTCACCAGCGGCATGTCGCCACAGGCCACGAGAATCCGGCCACCCCGGTGCGGTGCCAGACGGTCGAGCGCGACTTTGACGGCGTGACCGGTACCTAATTGCTCGGGTTGCAAGACCGTTGCGACGTTGAAGCTCTCGATCTCGCTTTCGAGCTCGGCGTTGACGACGACCAGAATCTCTTCCACGCCGGCCTGGCGCAGCGAGCGAATCACATACCAGAGCATCGGCCGGCCGCAGACCTCGTGCAGCACCTTGGAACGCGCGCTTTTCATGCGCGTGCCCTTACCCGCCGCCAAGACGACGGCACGAATCATGCCGTCACCGGCTGCCGCTTGAGCAATGCGAGCGCGTCGCGCAGACGCTCGCGCACCAGATCCCGGCCGAGCAGCTCCATCGAATCGTAGAGGGGGATCGAGGTCGGACTTCCCGTGATCGCGATGTAGAACGGGCGCGCGACCTCGCGCACTTTCTTGTCAAGCCGCTCTGCGAGGCTCTTGATCGCCGATTCGACGACGAAAGCGTTCCATACGGGAAGCGCGTCGAAGGCTTCCAGCGCCATCTCGAAGGCGCGGCGTATCTCCGTCTCATCGAGCTTAACGCCGCGAAAGTCTTGCGCTCGCAACGCCAAACGCCCCGAAAAAAGAAAGGCCAGCAGCGGGCCCAAGTCGCTGAACCGCTCGACGCGCGGCGCAGCCAGCTCTGCCATCCGGGTCAAACGTTCTGGCGTAATCGCCCACTCCCGAGCGCGATGCGCGAACGATTCCGGGTCGAGACGCTCGCGCAGATAGCGGCCGTTGAGCCAGTCGAGCTTGGCGAAGTCGAAGACCGGACCACCGATCGGAACGTGTTCGACCTCGAAACGCCGCACGATGGCGGAGAGATCCATGAGCTCGTCTTCACCCTCGCGCGCCGCATTTGCGAGCAAGGCCAAGAAGTTGAGCAGCGCTTCGGGCAGATAGCCCATCACGCGAAAGAACAGGATCCCGGTGGGATTGCGGCGTTTGCTCAGCTTGCTCTTATCGGGATTGCGCAGCAGCGGCAGATGCATCAACTTCGGCGGCGTCCAGCCGAAGTAACGGTAGAGCAGCAAGTGCTTGGGCGCGCTCGAGACCCACTCCTCGCCGCGAAAAACGTGGGTGATCTCCATCAAGTGGTCGTCGACGACGTTGGCGAGATGATAGGTTGGCAGGCCGTCGGACTTCATCAGGACTTGCATGTCCACGCTGCGCCATTCGAACTCGATCGGACCGCGCCGCATATCTTCGAGCACGCAGACGCCTTCGTCGGGAACGCGCAGCCGTATGACGTGCGGTTCGCCGGCGGCCTCGCGCCGCGCGATCTCTTCGGGCGAGTAACTCAGGCAGAGCCCGTCGTAGCGCGACGGCTGGCCGGCCGCTCGCTGCGCGACGCGCATCTCATCCAATCGCTCCGGCGTGCAGAAGCATTTAAAGGCGTGACCG
>DATAPM010000231.1:0-6146 GCA_036265225.1 Vulcanimicrobiaceae bacterium | reverse complement strand
TATCGCGGCCCGTGGGGATACCGGGGCTGGGGAAATCGGGGCTGGGGTTATCGCGGCCCGGCGGGCGGGGGCTCACACGGACGCATTTCCGCGCCTGGCCGCCCGCACTAAACGAGCGGCGGCGCGCTACCAGAGCGCGCCCTCAGCGGCCAAAATATAGAGAATCGGGCCGAGCCCCCAAATAATACTGACCGCAACCCAGACGATCTTGACGGTCGTCGTCATATCGCCACGCCCGAGCAGGTTGATCCACATCAGGATCATGGCGATCGGATGCAAAAAGATCGAGATCAGGATTTCGAAGAGGAGCTTCATCTCGGAAGTATTCTTCCCCGCATCGCTTTGCCGCCTTCGGTGTTTTTAAGAACGCGAGGAGAGATTATGCGCCACGACGTCACACCTGAAATCCAAAGGACCGAGCAAGAATGGAAGAACGAGCTAGGCCCCGAGCGGTACCGAATTCTTCGCGAAGCCGGCACCGAAGCGCCGTTTTCCGGGCCGCTACTCGAGGTCACCGATGACGGAACATATGTTTGCGGTGCCTGCGGGCAGCCGCTCTTCGGTTCCGATTCGAAGTTCGAATCGCACTGCGGCTGGCCGAGCTTCACCCATCCCGAGCAGCGCGAGAACGTGCGGCTCCTCGGCGATCACAGTCACGGCATGCAGCGCATCGAAGTACGCTGTAAACGTTGCGACTCACACCTCGGGCACGTCTTCGACGACGGACCGGGTCCAGAAGGGACGCGATATTGCATCAACTCACGTTCGCTAGACTTTCAGCGCTCGCCGCAATCCTAGCGCTAAGCGCAATGCCCGGCACCGCGCAAGCGCAGAATCCGCCTGCCGTCGTCAGCGTTCTTTACGCCGGCTCGCTGGTCACGCCGATGGAAGGACCGATCAAAGCCTCACTGCGCGCTCAAAACGTCGACTTTCAAGGTGAAGGCGGCGGAAGCAAGGCGCTGGCCAATCTCATCGTGTCGGGCGTTCGCTCGCCCGACGTCTTCATCAGCGTCGATCCGAAGCTGGTCGCGAAGCTCGGCCACCGCGTCGCGTCCGCGGTTACCTTTGCCGGTACGAGCCTCGGCATCGCCTGGGCGCCAAACTCGCGCCGCGTTGCGCTCTTCCGAAGCGTCCTCGCCGGAAAGACTTCGCTCCAGAGCGCATTGCAGACGCAGGGCTTGCGCATTGGGCGCACCGATCCGGCACTCGACCCCAAAGGCCAGTACACCATCGAAGGCATGACGATGTGGCTCGGACGCGACGGCGCGCAGCGCATTTTAGGCGACGACGAAAACCCGGCGCAGATTTTCCCCGAGCAAGATCTACTCGCGCGCGTGGATACCGGACAATCCGACGTCGGATTCTTCTATCGCACCGAAGCGGTGGCGCGCGGTTACCAGTTCATTCCGCTGCCGGGGAAGGCGGCGCTTACCGACCGCATCACTTACACGTTAGCCGTTCTCAAAGCCGCACCTCATCCCGACGCGGCGCGCACCTTTGCCGAGTTCATCCTCACCGGCAAGGGTCGCGCGATTCTAGAAAAAGCCGGAGTAATCTACCTCGCTGGGAACTGACCTCGCGGGGTAACGCCCCGCTAACGGGTATGAACCTGAACATGACGGTAAAAGCGCAGTTCCCCAGCGAGCAAGTCCAGGACGGCACGTTCGAGCGGCAGGCCGACGCCTTCCGCGACTGGGTGCGCGCGGACGGCAGCTCGCCATATCCGGTCGAAGCCGGCCGCTACCATCTCTACGTTTCGCTGGCTTGTCCGTGGGCGCACCGCACCATCATCCTGCGGCGGCTCAAAGGTCTCGACGCCGCCGTCGGTATGACCGTCGTCGATCCGATCCGCGACGAACGCGGCTGGCGATTCACCGCCGACGAGCCCGATCCGATCAACGGCTGGGCCTTCTTGAGCGAGGCCTACGCGGCGAGCGATCCCGGTTATCGCGAGCGCGTCACCGTACCGGTGTTATGGGATAAGAAGACGCGGCGCATCGTCAGCAACTCCGACGACGACATCATGCGGATGTTCGAGACCGAGTTCGATTCTCTCGCCGCGAATCCGGCGCTCGATCTCTATCCTGTGAGGCTGCGCGAGGAGATCGACGAGCTCAACGACTTCCTCTACGAAACGTTCAACAACGGCGTCTATCGCGCCGGCTTCGCGACCTCGCAAAACGCTTACGAGCGAGCCGCGTACGGCGTCTTCACGACCATCGATGCAATGGAAGAGCGCTTAGGCTACCGGCGCTACCTCCTAGGTAACGACCCGGTCGAAACGGACTGGCGTTTCTTCGTGACGCTCGTCCGTTTCGATCCGGTCTACTACGGTCATTTCAAGTGCAACCTGCGGCGCGTGGTGGACTACCCCAACCTCTACGGCTATCTACGCGACCTGTACCAAATCGACGGCGTGGCGCAGACCGTTAACTTCGACCACATCAAGCGCCACTATTACTACACGCACGACGACATCAATCCAACACGGATCGTGCCGATCGGCCCGATCATGGATCTGGACGCCCCGCACGACCGCGCGAGCCTGGTCTCGCCTAGCGGGGTTTGATCCGTCTGCTCGACCCAACCGTAACGGCGATCGCCTTCGACGGTATGCCGTTGGCGACTACGACGAGGTGACTGGCACCCGTATCGATGCCCGTGGGAACGTCGAAGTAGGTCCAAACCAGTTTCGAACCCGTCGCTACGCCCATCGAGCTATGATCGTGCGTCCGCGCGTAAAAGACGTGTCCGCTTTCATCGTTGGTGATGCGCACGAGCGGGTAGTTCGTTGCGTTCTGATACTCGTCTCCGAACGCCATCACTTGTGAGAGACCGTTGAACTGCGTCCCGGTGACCTTATAGGTCTGTCCGGCCGAGACGCTCGACGGGACACTCTTGATCTTGGGAGCCCAGCTCGCTTGCGGCGATCCGGTCGGCGTGTAGAGCGCCACCGTGCGGCCCAGCATCATCACTTGCCCAGTGGGTAATAAGAGCGGCGGCCCCGACCAGTTCAGGCTGGATTGCGCGAACGTCTTACCATCCCACTCGTAGGTGCGGCCGGTGTTACCAAAGACGAGCACTTTGCCGTTGGGTTCGAGCAGTGCGTACGAGTCGCCGGCATTATCGTCGTTGGGAAAATCCGGACCGGCGGTCCATTTCCCCGCAAGACTTCCACTCGAATGATAGATCGCGGTATGTCCCAAGCCGTATCCGCTTCCGTTCTGTCCCGAGCCGGTTGCGAAAACCGTGCCGTCCGGTCGCAGGACCGCGGGCCCGATTTCTCCCGGCGGATAATAACAGTCGCGTTTCTTTGGTCCGTAAGAAATGCAGCCGCCGCTCGTCCAATGAGATGCCAAAACGACCGGCGTTTTACCGGCGGTCTTCCATTGATTCGTCGACGGATCGTAAATCTCGGAGTTAGGATCGTTCTTCACGTCAACGGTCAAAATCGTGCCGTCGGGCAGCAGCGTCCAGCCCTCCTCGGCATTGAAATCCGCCTTCCCATTATGATGGTTAGGGAGGTCTTTCCATTGCAACGTCTTGGGATCGAGGAGCGCATCGCGTTTGGTGATCTTCTGTCCCAGCAGCATCCGTCCGTCGGGCAGCATGCTCGACGGTGAGTCGCCGATCCAGCCCCAGCCTTTGGGATGACCCAGCGGCGTCCACGTGTCGGCAACCGGATCGTACACCGCGCCCAAATTCGTGAGCGCAAAACTGCCGAAGTTATATTCACCGCCGGACATGACTAGACGCCCGTCGGCTAACACGTTCGATGCACCGGCGTCGGGACTATATCCCGAAGGCAGCGATGCGGCTTGTTTCCACGTTCCTTTGGAATAATCGCCGTTCGCGTCGGGAGTGTAACGGGACCATCCGGTGCCGCTGGTTTGGGCGAGTACCGTTCCGTCCGTTAGTAAAAATCCGATGTTCGCGCCGGAAAACGATTGCGGCTGACCGGAGTGCGAGTGAATGAGGCGCCACACGCCGCTCGTTGGTTCTCCGTTGACCGGAGCAGAGGCCGTTCCCGGTAACATCGACCGGCCGCCGGAACAGGCGGTGATCCCAAGAGCTAAAGCAACAAGTCCAACGACAATCGATTTGATGCGCACAAGTCCTCCTTAAATAGCACCCGCTTCCTTATGAGTCAGGGCGGCATCTCCTAGTAAACCAAACACGGTTTCCTGACCCATGCCTGACCCTAAAAACAAGGTCTCCGGGAGCCTTGACAATCGAACATATGTTCGATTAGCATGAATCTCCCATGACGGTACCGGCGATATCCGAACCGGTTCGTCCCGAGGCCCTCGAGCGGCTCCGGGAACGTCTGCACGAGATCTCGGCTCGCCCCTTCCCCACCCTCGAGCCGAGGCTTTCGAGCAACATTCCTGAGGTCGACCGGCTGCTCGAGGGCGGCTTTCCGGCCGGCATCATCGCGACGATCGAAGGGGCGACCGGGGGTTGGAGCCTGGCGGCGGGGCTGCTGGCGCGAATGACCCGGCGCAGTCTGGTCGCCATCCTCGACGACGGTGCGCTCTATCCGCCGAGCCTGGCCGATGCCGGAGTGCGTCTCGATCGCGTGCTGGTCGTGCCCGCCCGCGGGGTGCTGGCCATCGCGCGGGCCGTCGATATCTTGCTGCGTTCGCGCATCTGCCGCTTGGTGCTTATGCCGGCGATTGCCCTGCGCGATGCGGTGTGGACGCGCTTGGCGTCGCTCGCGCATCGCAGCGGCGTGCTGTTGATCGTCGTGGCGGCGCGCGCCGGTGCCGCTTTGAGCGCGGCGGCGGGAGTGCGGCTGCACTGTACGCTCGAGCGGGTATACATGCGCGGCGAGCGTGGACTATGGGGAAGCGTCACCGGCTTCGAGCTTTGTGTCGGCGTGCGCAAGCACGCGCGTTTGCCGGCCGGACGTACCGCGCGCGTGCGAGTTGGATGCGAGGCCATGCGCGATGCTGCTCTGCGTTGACGTCGAGGGCGACGTCCCCGAGCGGACTCTTTGGGAGGAGATGCTCGATGTTCTCGATGCGGTCTCGCCGCTTGTCGAAGATGCCGCTGCAGGCCGCGCCTTTCTCGATATGCACGGTATTGCGGGGAGCGCCGATGCATGGATCGCGCAAGCTCGCGACGTGCTCTCTCGCTTCGACATCAGATTACGCATCGGTGCCGGAGCCAATAAAATCGCCGCTTACGCGGCCGCGCGCCTTGCCGGCGGCAGCGTCTGGGAACCCGGGAGCGAGCGCGAACGTCTCGCACCGTTACCGCTTCGCGTGCTCGAAATCGAACCCGAGATCGTCGAACGTCTGCGCCTGCTCGGCGTCGAGCGTCTCGGCGAGCTGGCGGCGCTCGCGCACGGTCCGTTCGTGCGGCGCTTTGGCGTGGCGGCAGCGCAGTGGCACGAACTCGCACGCGGAATTGATAACCGTCCCTTCGTTCCACGCGCGCATGCCGTAGCGATCGAAGCCGCGATCTTCGGCGAAGGACGTGCCGCCGACGAGGCTCAGGTCTTCTTCGCGCTGCGCATGCTGCTGGCGCGCATCTGCACCGATCTCGAACGCTGCGGTAAGCGCGCCGGTGCGTTGCACTTGGCGGTCGAACTCGAAGATGCCGGCGCCCATAACTTCGACGTGCCGCTCGCCATGCCGACGGCTCACGAACGCACGATGTTCGAAATGCTTCGCGCCAAGCTCGAAGGCGTGACGTTTAACGCGCCGATCGACGGCCTGCGACTTGCGGCCCGGCGGTTAGAAGAAGGAGGCGAGACGCAGCCGTTGTTCAGCGCGGACGATTTGGATCCGCAAAAAGTAGCGGTCACCATCGCCCGCCTAGAAGCCGTGCTCGGCCGCGGCGTAACGCGCGCACAGACACGCGAAGCGCACGTCCTCGAAGAACGCTTTAGCTACGAGCCCTTCACCGCGCCGTCGCGGGCAATGTTTGAAAAACCGCAATCCCAAAGCGATCTCGTTCCACAACTGCGCCTACTCGCGGTGCGCGAAGTTCCGGTACAATTGCGCGGCGGCGAACCGGCGATGGTCGATCGGCAAGCGGTGCGGCAATGCGTCGGACCGTGGCGCATCGACGAACGCGCCTACACTGCCTCTCCGGTTACGCGCGACGAATACGACGTTGTCCTCGACGATGGAACTTTT
>DATAPM010000230.1:0-6419 GCA_036265225.1 Vulcanimicrobiaceae bacterium | reverse complement strand
GCCGGCGAGCAGCGCCGGTCCCAGGGGCACGCGCGCTAACGTCAGCGCTCCGGCTACGATGGCCGCCGTGAGCAGGACGCCGGGCACGGCGAGCGTCGCGATCGCCCCCCACTGACGGCGGATGGCCCGGTAGTTCAGGTTCCATGCCGCCTCGTACAGCAGCGCCGGAAGGAAGATGTAGAGCGTTGCGTTACCGAACGCGTGCTCCAAGCGCCCCGGCTCGACGAAACCGAACGCCACGCCCAAAAGCACGACCGCAACGATCTGCCAAAGATTCATCGCATCGCCGATCTCAATGCGTGTGCGTGAAGTTTCCCACGCGCGTGAGCCGTCGCATCGCCTCGATGGCACGCCGCATTCCAAGCGGCGCCTTCGGCCGGCCGACGGCGGCAAAATATCGTTCGGGATCGATGTTGAGCGTACGGGTTTGCATCATCGCCACTGGAGAGTCGCGCAGCGCGGCCTCCATAGCCGCAATCTCTTCCCGGTCGTCGGTAACGCCCGGATGCGTCAGCAGATTCAAACTAACCCGCAGTCCGCGCTCGGCCGCCAGTCGCACCGATGCCAGCACGTCGTCTAGACCATAGCCGATCGGCCGGTAGTACGCGGCGTAGACTTCCGGCCGGAAGGAGTTGAGGCTAACGCGCACCGCGTCGAGCCCGGCGTCGATGCAGCGCGCCAGCGCCTTGGGAAGGCTGCCGTTGGTGTTGAGGTTGATCGTTCCGTTCGACCGTTTCCCGCGGACGATTTCGATCGCGCGCGCTATAGCCGTGGAACGCAGCAACGGTTCGCCTTCGCAGCCCTGCCCGAACGAAACGATGCCGTCGTCGACGCGTTCCAAGTGGTGCAGGGCGACGGCGCCAAGCTCTCGCGCCGTCGTTTCGTCGCCAACGCGCGCTTGCGGCGACGGAAAACCCGAGTCGTCGTCCTGTTCGGAGATGCAGCCAATGCAGCGCGCGTTGCATTTCGGCGAGACCGGCAATGCGGCTTCGCCCCGCTCTAAAAACACGTTCTGCGCGGTAAAACAGCCGTACTCACGCGAGCAAAGCGCGACTTGCACCAGTACGCGATTCGACGCTTCCGACGAAAAGCGGCGCTCGATCGTCGCTTCGAGCTCGCCGGCCGCGAAACTGCGTGGCTCCCAATCCTCGTCTTCATCGGTTCGCATCGCTGCAACGTGCAGACGATCGTCGATGACGCAAGCAAACGTGTAGCCGAAAAGCGGCAGCGGAGGAGCGTCGCGCCCGGCGGCATAGGCGGGGAGAAGCAGACGCGTGTAGCCGGCGGGCAGCGCAACCGCCATCGCGGTGCGGCCGGCCAGCGGTCCGATCGTCGTAAGCGGCGCCCGCTGCGGCAGCAGCATCTCGACGATGCCTTCCGGCGCGGGAATTAGCTCCGCTGCCGACGCCTCCCGCACCAGTCCGCCGTCGGCCAGCGGCTCGAAACGGGGATCGTACTCAATCGCGCCTGCCGGATCGCACGAAACCAGACCAACCGGTGATTCAGTCGCCGTGCGCGTCAAACTCCACCTCGGTATCGAAAACGCGAATCGCCGGACCGCTTAAGAACGCATCGCCGCGGCCGTCCCATTCGACCGACAGGTGTCCGCCCGGAACGTCGACGCTTACCGGCGAGACGACTCTTCGTTGCGCGATGGCAACGGCGGCGCAGGCCACCGCGCCCGTGCCGCAGGCCATCGTCAACCCCACGCCGCGTTCCCAGTGGCGGACGCGCAGGCCGCCGGACGTTTCCACGGCAAACACGTGCACGTTGGCGCCTTCGGACAAACGCGGATCGCGTTGTAACCCCTCCGCCAGCGCTTCGAGATCCACCGCCGCCGGATCGTCGCAAAAAACCACGACGTGCGGATTGCCGAGATCCACGAAACTCGCATCGGGAAACTCGCGAACGTTGAATGCTGCGATTCGCGGAATCCCCATCGCGACACGAACGTGGTACTCGGGCGCCCGCGCGACGATTTCCGTGTGGATCGTCCCGGCCTCGGTCTCGAACGCCATGCGTTGGCCCGCTCCAGCCTCGTCGAGCCAGCGCGCCGCGCAGCGAACGCCGTTGCCGCACATCTCGGCTTCGCTTCCGTCGGCATTGATCGTGCGCATCCTCACGTCGCCGTCCTGCGACGTTTCGAGCACGAGCAGCCCGTCGGCGCCGATTCCGGAGCGGCGGTCGCACGCCCGGCGCGCAAACGCGGAGAGGTCCCCTAGTGCTGCGGCGCGAGCATCGAGGAGAACGAAGTCGTTTTGCGCGCCGTGCATTTTGGTGACGCGAACGCGCGTGGGCGATCCCATATCATTCGCGCTTCGTATCCCATCCTAGCGTTTCCCGTGCGGCGCCGGCCACGTCCCCCGGATCGACCCACATCGTCGCCGGTTCGCTGCGAAACCACGCCCGCTGGCGACGCGCGTAGCGCCGAGTCGCGCGATTGAGCTGGCGGCGCAGTTCGTCGCGCGAGCTCCACCCGCGCAGATACGCCAGCGCCGCAGGATATCCGACCGCATTAGCGGCGACGGCGCCGCTGCCGATGCGCTCCGCTTCTTCCACCAGTCCAGCCTGCAGCATCGCCTCGGTACGCAGTTCGATTCGCCGGTCGATCTCGCGCCACGGGAGGTCTACGAAGACGAGCAACCACGTAAAACCCTCGGTCGCAAGCGTGCGTGCCGCGCCGGCGCGCAACGTCGCCGCAGGCGGCGCCAGCGCGATCTCGAGTGCTCGCACGACGCGATAAGTATCGTTTGCGCCGAGGTCGCGGGCCCGCACGGGGTCGCGTGTGGTCAGCCACTCGTGAAGAAACTCCGGCGAATGCAGCGCGGCTTCGCGAGCGAGCCGCGCGCGCAGCCCCTCGTCGTACACCGGCGCCAGCGTCACGCCTCCGACGAGCGCGCGCAGATAGAATCCGGTGCCTCCGGTCACGATGGCGCGCTTTCCTCGACGGCGGATCTCGGCCAACGCATCCAGCGCGTCGTTGGCATAGCGCGCGGCCGAATAGCGCTCGTGCGGATCGACGAACCCGATGAGATGGTGGCGCACCGACGCCATCTGCTCGCCGCTTGGCGCGGCGGTCCCGATCGGCATGCCGCGGTAGACTTGACGCGAGTCGGCGCCGACGATTTCGGCGTCGAACCGGCGCGCAAGCTCCATTGCCAGCTCCGTTTTACCGCTCGCAGTCGCCCCGGCTATAATAAGGACGCTCGAGTTCGCCGGCTCGTCAGACACGCTTAAACATGCGCCCCACGTCTTCGGGACTTAGACGGACCATCGTCGGCCGCCCGTGCGGGCAATGCATCGGATTGGCGCAGCCTTGCAGACGCTCGAGTAGCGAGCCCATCTCTTGCTCTTGCAGAGTCTCGCCGCCCACCGTCACGGAATGGCAGGCCAAAGACGCCCAGATTCGTTCGCGGACGCCGCGCTGCTTCGCGTCCTCGGTGAGGTCGTCGAGCAGCCCCTCGACGTCGAACGGTCGCGACCCGTAGCCGCCCGGCGTCGCGACGATGCGGTACGTCCGCTCGCCAAATGGTTCGATATCGAGGCCGCCGTCGCGCAGCGCCTCCAGCGCGCCGTCCAACGCCGCGCTGCGCGCGGCATCCAACTCTAAAATCTGCGGTACCAATAGCGGTTCGCTTGCCGCGCCGTTCCGTGCCGCCGCGACGATCGCTTCGTAAGCGATGCGTTCGTGCGCGGCGTGCTGGTCCACTAAGAGCAGCGAGTCGCCGTCGCTGGCAAGGATGAACGTGCGGTTGAGCTGCGCTAACACTCGCAACGGAAGCGCCTCCGGCGGTGCAAAGGAAAGCATCGCCGCTTCGCCTCCCGCGATGTGTTCTGCCGCGCGCGACTTGGCGTGATCCGACAGGGTAACGTCGATCGTGCGGCGGACGGCCTCGAACACTTGGTTGGCGTAACGCAGCCGGACGTCGCTCTTGGTCGGATGCACGTTGGGGTCGACTTGCTCGGGCGACAAATCGAGAAAGAGCGCGCCGTAGGCGTGGCGTCCGATCATCGTGTACGTCGAATAACCGCTCGTCCAAGCACCTGAGAGCAAGCCGCTTCGCAAGAGCCGCCCGTTCACGAAGAGCAGCTGCATTCTTCGATCCGGGCGATCGTTTCCCGGAGCGCTGACGAATCCGCGCAGCCGTCCGCCGAGCAGCCGCGCCGCCCCGCCGTCGAGCGGGAGCAGTGCTCGCGCCGCGTCGCGGCCGAAAACCATGGCGAGGCGCTCCGCTTCGTTTGCGCTCGACGGCATCACCCAGACTTCTTTCCCATCGTGACGCACGCTGAACGTCACCGCAGGATAGGCCAGAGCAAAGCTGGAGAGCCATGACGAAATACGATTAAACTCGGCTCCGGGCGAACGAAGATATTCGCGGCGCACGGGAAGCTCTTCAAAGAGGTTGACGGCCCGGACGCGCGTTCCGACCGGTGCGGCGGCAGGCTCGACGGTACCAACGCGCTCTCCCAGAGCCGTCACTCGAGCGCCGATGTCGGCATGGGCCGGCCGCGAAAGCATCTCGACTTGCGAAACGGCGGCGATGGATGCGAGGCCTTCGCCGCGGAATCCAAGCGTCGCGATCGACTCCAACTCGGCAGCGGCTCGAAGCTTGCTGGTCGCGTGTCGTCGCAACGACAACGCCAGCTCGTCCGCTTCCATTCCCGCGCCATCGTCAACGACTTCGATCGCATCGAGGCCGCCGCGCTCGATGTTGACGGCAACTCGCGTGGCGCCGGCATCGACCGAATTCTCGACGAGTTCTTTAACGACCGAGGCCGGACGTTCGATGATCTCGCCCGCGGCGATCTGACCGATCGTTACCGCATCGAGTTCTCGGATCGTTGCCACGCGCTGCTGTTCGCGGGCATATCGTGTGCGTCCCGGCAACCGCTAACCCGTTGGGGTTGACAAAGCATCGCCGGGGTGTATCCTGGTGAAGGATTCCTCGTTAGGTGAGGCGTCTGCATGAAGAGATGCCGCTGCCCGGAAAGGTCGAGAGACCCCAACGGGTGACCAGATCCCGCCGAATCAAGGCGGAATCTAACGCGGCTGGGGCCTTCGACTCCGGTCGGGATGACAAGGACACCTTACGCGTGCAGTGCTAAAGCTCGACACTGAGGAGACGGCGCGGCTTCGTCTGCGTGTGATTTTCTCGACTGTCGGCTACGGGGAGTGCCGGCAGTTTTTTCTTTCTTAAAAGGGGGTGATTTCTCGCGATGGACGCCGGCTCAAGTAGTCGATTTCATCAAACGCTCGCATCGAGCGCTTCTACATGCCGCGCCGTCGCGCGCGGCGCAACCTAACCCTATAGGAGGAAACGTGCCGTGAAAAAACTCCGACCGAACGCCTGGCGCTCGGTCATCATGTTCCTCTCCATCATGGGACCGGGGATCATTACGGCTAACGCCGACAACGACGTCGGCGGCATCCTTACCTATTCGCAATCCGGAGCGCAGTTCGGTTATTCGATGCTGTGGCTGCTCATCCCAATCGCGATCGCGCTGATCGTCGTACAGGAGATGTGCGCCCGCATGGGCGCGATCACCGGCAAGGGGCTAGCCGACCTTATTCGCGAGAACTTCAACATCCGGGTAACGTTCTGGGTCCTGCTGCTTTTCGTTCTCGGCGATCTTGGCAATACGGCCTCCGAGTTTGCGGGCGTCGCGTCGGCCGCGCCCATTTTTGCCGGATATATGCCCTTCGTTAATCCCGAGGCGTTCAAAATCGCTCTGGTTGCGGCAGCGGCGCTCTTCGTCTTTACTATCGTTACGCGAGGCACGGCCAAAGTTCTCGAACGCGTCTTCTTCGTCTTTTGCTTCGTCTATATCGCCTATCCGATCAGCGCGTTTCTCGTGCACCCCGATTGGCCGCAAGTGCTTTCACACACGCTCGTGCCGCATTTTACGCCGTCGCGCGCTTATACGCTCATGGTGATCGCTGCGATCGGCACGACGATCTCTCCGTGGATGCAGTTCTACATCCAGGCAGCCATCGTGGATAAGGGCGTGCGGGAGCACGATTATAAGTTCTCGCGAATCGACGTCGTGGTCGGCGCGATTTGGACCGATATCATCGCCTACTTCATCATCGTCGCATGCGCGGCAACGATCTACGTGCACAATCTCCACGCCGTTCATCCCACCATCGTGCGAGACGCCGGAGACGTCTCGGTCGCGCTAACCCCGTTGGTCGGCAAGTTCGCGGCACTGCTGTTTGCCATCGGCCTACTGAACGCGGCCGTGTTCACCGCTTCGATCCTTCCCCTATCGACCGCTTATTACATCTGCGAAGCCTTCGGCTTCGAGCGAGGGGTCGATCACCGTTTCCGCGACGCTAAGGTCTTCTACACGTTTTATTTGACGCTCATCGTCATTGGTGCGGGTACGGTCATCATACCCGGAGCTCCGCTGCTGGCCAT
>DATAPM010000229.1:0-5931 GCA_036265225.1 Vulcanimicrobiaceae bacterium | reverse complement strand
TCCCCGCCGGAATGCATTGGGACGTGGCCTTCGACGTCACGCAATACGTCAACGAGTCGGTCAAGGAAGTCGTCCTAACCCTGCTGCTCTCGATCGGCTTGGTCATCGGCGTCATCTTCCTGTTTTTACAGAACCCCAAGTCGACGCTCATTCCTGCGGCAACCATCCCGGTCTCGCTGATCGGCACGTTCTTCGTGATGCAGCTCTTCGGGTTTACGATCAATACGATTACGCTCTTCGGCCTGACGCTGGCAACGGGGTTGGTTGTCGACGATGCCATCGTCGTGATCGAGAACATCGCCCGTCACATGGAGCTGAACAAGGGAAAGCAGAGCGGCGTCGCCAGCGCCGCGGCCGCCATGCGCGAGATACAAAGCCCCGTGGTCGCCTCGTCGCTGGTCTTGCTGGCTGTCTTCGTTCCCGTGGGCTTCTTGCCGGGCACGACCGGTCAGATTTACAAGCAGTTCGCGCTAACGATTGCCGCGTCGATCACCATATCGCTCTTCCAAGCTCTGACGCTGGCGCCGGTGCTATCGGCCCGGCTGCTCACCGGCGAGCACGAGTCAAAAGCAGCTTTCTTCCGCGCCTTCAACGCCGGTTTCAACGGCTTCCGTAACTGGTACGGGCGCATGCTTCCCACGATGTTCCGCCTGCGCTGGCGGATTGCGATCGGCTTCATCGCCGCGCTCCTGCTCACGCTCTTTATGACGTCGACGACGCCGCAGGGCTTTCTGCCCGACGAAGATCTCGGCTACTTCATCACGCTGGTACAAGCACCCGAAGGCACGTCGTTGCAAGGCGAACAGGCAATCGCGAAACGCGCCGAGCAAATCATCCGCGCGCAGCCCGAAGTCAAACATCTCTTCGACATCGGCGGTTTTAGCTTTTCGGGCTCGGCGCCCAACCGCGGCATCATGTTCGCGCTGTTGACGCCGTGGGGAGACCGCAAATCCCCGCCATGGTGCCAGTTGATTTTCCTCTTCGCCCATCCCGACGCGTGCACGCCGCACAACTCGTTCGCGGTGGAGCAGCGCCTGAACTACGCCTTCTATAGTAAGATTCCGCAAGCCCAGATCTTTGCGTTCAATCCGCCCGCGATCAACGGCGTCGGCAACTTCGGCGGTTTCCAGTTCGAGCTGGAGGATCGCGGCAACGTCGGCCTGACAACGCTCATGAATACCGCTTACATGATGATGGGGGTCGCGGCGAAGGATCCGCGGCTGATGAACGTCTTTACTCAGTTCCGCATCAACTCGCCGCAAATCGAGTCGAACATCGACCGGAACAAAGCCAAATCGATCGGCGTCTCGCTGCAAGACATCTTTACCACGATGGAAGTCGACCTGGGTTCGCTCTACGTCAATAATTTCACCTATCTCAACCGTTCGTGGCAGGTTGACGTGCAGGCCGACGCGCCGTTCCGCAACAGCGTCGAATCGCTGGGCGGTCTCTACGTGCACTCGAGCTCTGCGCCGGGCACGAGCGTCGTTCCCAGCGCCGTCGGGACCCCTCCTCCGGGCGCCGGCACCACCACTACGACGGCCAACGGCGCCGTGATGACGCCGCTTTCGGCGCTTATGCATATTCAGCGCGTGCTCGGACCGCCGATCATCACCCACTACAACCTGTATCGCAATATCGAGCTGAGCGGCGGCAACGCCCCGGGAACGAGCACCGGAGCCGCGATCACTGCCATGGGGCAGATAGCGACGAAAGTCATGCCGAAGGGCGTGCTGTACGAGTGGACCGGTCTACAGCTCGACCAAATTGCCGCCGGACCGCTGACGATCGAAATCTTCATCCTCGCGCTGATCTTCGTCTTCTTCGTTCTCTCGGCGCAGTATGAGAGTTACATCGATCCGCTCATCGTGCTGTTGGCCGTGCCGACGGCGCTGCTCGGCGCGCTGCTCTTCATCAACCTGCGGCACTTCCCTATTCCGTTTCTCTTCGATCCTTCGCTCTCGCAAGACGTCTACGCGCAAGTCGGATACGTCATGCTGATTGGCTTAGCCAGTAAGAGCGCGATTTTAATCGTCGAGTTCGCAAATCAGCAGCTGCGCGAAGGCGCCAGCATCGTCCAGGCGGCGATGCGCGCCGCGCAGATCCGGTTGCGCCCGATTTTGATGACTTCGATTGCTTTCGTCATCGCCGTCACGCCGCTGGTCTTTGCATCGGGCGCGGGCGAAGCCGCTCGCCATTCGCTGGGAACGGTCGTTTTTGGCGGTATGCTGATGTCTACGGTATTAAATCTCGGGATTACGCCGGTGCTCTACGTCATCATTAAGTCGTTCGAAATGCGTGGTAACGGCGGACGTCGAGACGGGCACGTGCGGGGAGAACTGCAAACAGAGCCGGCTACACCGCAAGTCAGCGTTTAATTCGGGCGGCCGCCTAAAAGGAACTTCGTGCGGTAGGGGCAACTCCTCGTTGTAAACCCCTTAGTTTTGATTTGATGACGAACGTCATCCCGCTTGTTGGGAGTTGCTTGCATGCTCGGAAAAATCTTTCGCGTATCGGCGGTCGCGGTTGCGGCTTGCGCGCTCGCGAACATTGCGTTGCCGGCCTTCGCCGACGGGGGAATGGGCGACGTCTTCGAGCAGTCGATCCTTCCCGGCGCCAATACCGCGCTCAAGAACGTTATGAACCAGACGCCGCCGCCGAAGAACGATACTAACGTCGCACAGGCACCGCCGGTTTCGCAGCAGCCCGTCGGCCCAGTGATCGGACTTCCGCAAGGATTTACGTACTCGGCCGATCTTTCGATGGCGTATCCGTTCGGTGACATCGGCTCTTACGGAAAACAGGGCTGGCTCATGGGCGGCGGCGACCTCTCGGCCGCTTACGGCTTCAACTGGTCGACGCGCCTCGTCGTCAGCATGTTCCAGTTACAACACTGGCCGTACGGATTCAATACCGGTACGGCTCCGGTCTATCTCGCCGGTTTTCGCAACCCGGTCGGCTGCGCCGATCTCACCAATGGAAACGCGTGCGGACCGGGCGCGGGACGCAACATCAACGTACGAACGAAGGACACGTTCGGCGTCTTTATGCTCGAGAAGCTTTTCGTCGTTAAGTCCAACAAGCTGCCGGGTCCGCTGCCGTTCGTGATCTCGCCGACGTACGTTACGCGCGGCGGAGAGATCGGCTTCGCCCCAGGTAACAACGACGTCGTCCCCTTCACCTATAACTTACCGGACGGCCCGGTCGAGAACATCCCGGTGCGCACGGCGCAATATTACGCCGTTGCACTCACGCTGCCGTTCCTCAAGACGCCCAAGATGTTCGGGACGTTCACGATTGCACCGTCCTGGCTCGTGCACACCGCCGGGGCCAACAGCGGCAACTCGATGCAGCTGCCGCAAGTGCTCTATCTCGAGTACACGCCGACGAAGTCGACGACGTTCTTCTTCGAGCCGCAGAGCCCGCGAGACTATCTGCCGACCGATCCGTATCCCGAGCACCTCTTCGCGTACTTCCTGGGCGTCTCGCAACGCCTAACCAAGTACGCTTTCGTGCAGGCAACGCTCAACGCCGGCAATACCACCAATATGGGGCAGTTCGGCATTACCGGCGTCAAGTGCCTGACGGTGCAGCAAGCCATCAACAACCAGTGCGGCTTGGCAATCGGCGGTCTCAAGGCGACCCAGCTTCAACTTCAGTTCGGCATCGGCTCGCCGAACGTCTTCCCGTTGTGATTCGGAGTATGTACGCGATGAAGTTCGCAACCGTTCGTTCACTCTTAAGCATCGCTGCGTTTGCGGCGCTCGCCGCGTGCGGCGGCGGCGCGACCGGCGGTGCGCCAAGTCTGCTGCCGGCGCACGGAGGCAACGCTTCGAAGCCGCCGCCGCAAAGCGGCATCCTCTCGAAGATCGTCGGCGTCGGCGACAGCTTGACAGCCGGCTATCAATCCGACGGTTTTCTCGGCGAAACGGGGATCCGGAATCCCAACGATAAGAGCCATCAAATTCCGCCAAATCAAGCAACGGGTTTCTGGGCGGACGTAGTCGAGCAAGCTTCGGGCGGATCGCTCGACACGGCCATAAACGACATGTTCGACCCAACGATAAGTCCGTTACCCTTAATCAAAGGGCCGGGACTCGATAATCAGATCATACCGTCTGGAAATCCTTACTTTCCAATCGCGCAACTCAAGATCGGTAATGTCTGCTCCGACAATAATGGCTTTAACCTAGCTGGATACCGGCTGCGCGGGGCGCCGCGCGTACGCATGAATCCTGGTTCGAAGACGATCCGCAACCTTGGCGTCCCGGGGCTCACTCTTCATGAAGCCAACGTGCTTCACCAGCCGCAGTCCTCAACGTGTAAGGAGCTGTCGGGCATTCCCGGCCTGCTCAACATGGTCATCGCCGAAGAGAGCGGCACGTTCTGGCCGGTGCTCTTGAATTTTACCAACCTTAAAGGGAACCTTACCGAGGTTAACGCGGCCGCTTCGCTTCATCCGACGCTGGCGACGGTTTGGCTTGGCGCTAACGACGTGCTCAAATACATGGGAAGCGGTGGACGTTTCGTCGGCGGCGATCGCAATGCGAGGCAGGCCGAAAGCGACCTGCGCGCGACGATCTCTACATTGCAGCGTGCCGGAGCACGCGTCGTCGTAGCCAATCTTCCGAACATACTAGAAACCGGTTACTTTCAGCGTATCAACGCGCCGAATCCCAAGAGCAACTGCGCGATTCGCACCTACGCGTGGTGCTTGCTTGCGACACAGGGGCTGCAATCGGTTCTACCACAGATCGCCCAGAAATACGGGCTTGACACGCCTAACGGCTGCGTCCCTGCAAGCACGGATCAGCCGTGTGGCTACTTGACGCTCCCCGGTGTGATCGCAATCATTCAGTATTATAATTCGTACGGCCAACTCCCTAACCTCGATTGCACCGTGCCGACGAAGGGCTGCAAAGCCCCGCGCGGCAATGGCCTCGGCTCGAACTACATCACGCCCGTATTTGCCGGCAAGATCCAAGTGCTGAACAACGCCATCAATCAGGGGATCGACGACGCCGCCACCGCATCGAACGTGCCGTTGGTCGACATCGCCTCGATCTTTAGCGGCCTAGCCAGCGGCAATCCATCGAACCAGTACTTTGAGCTGGCAGCTTCGATCAATCCGGGCAAGTGCTGCTCTCTCGGCTATCTCTACGGAATCACCAGCTTTGACGGCCTTCACCCCTCTAACACCGGATACGCGCTGATCGCCTACGCCTTTATCCAGACGATCAACAAGGCGTACGGGACGCACATCCCGCAAATTGACCTGGTGGCAGCTTATAAGGGTACGCGATGCTCTAATCCGCACTATTGCTACCCGGATCCATACGCGCCGCCGAACGACGGCATCTAAGCAGCCTCGCTCGCAGCTGCTGCCGTGGCTGCGCGAACTAACTGCTGCAGTCGGCGCTTTCGACCGCAGCGCGCTCGAACCCGGATACGCCCTACGCTGCACGATCGGCGTTGCTATTCCGCTGGGCATTGCCGCTTTTTTGGGGCAGCCCGCGCTCGGCGTACCGGCGGCAATCGGTGCCTTCATTACCGGCTTCACATCGCTGCAAGGCATCTACCGCACGCGCATCGGCGCCGTTCTTATCGCCGCGTTTGGAATGGCGATCACCGGCTTCGTCGGTGCGACGGCCGCTAGTTCAACCGTAGCAATCGTCGCCGCAACGGCGGCGGCCGGTTATCTCTGCGGGACTATCGGACAAATCGGGCCCGTCGCAACCACGGTCTCGCTCAACTCGCTGATCGCCTTCATCCTCTTCTCCAGCCGGCCGCTCGAGCCGGGCGCCGCGCTGGAACAATCCGGACTCGTGCTCGCCGGCGGACTGATACAGGCGCTGCTCGTAGTCGCCGCCGCACCGATCACGCGACTTCACGTCGAGCGCGTCGCCCTGGCCGACGTCTATCGTAAACTGG
>DATAPM010000228.1:0-8490 GCA_036265225.1 Vulcanimicrobiaceae bacterium | reverse complement strand
AGGATGCAACGGTCGTAGCGACGCGATCGCAAAGGCAAAACCTGGCGGAGCGTGTCGCCGGCCGTCGGCCGGATCGGCAGTTGTACGACGTCGCGCACGATGCCGAGTTCGCGCACGTAGTCGCTGACGGGCGGATGCATCGTCATCGCGTCGACGGTCCAGCGCTCGCTGGTCAAGCCGCGCAGAATTGGACCCGCGGCCAGGGCGTCGCCAAGCCCTGGCAACAACAGCACCAGTGCGGTACGGGAGCCCAACTACGGCTATTCCGAGATTATCGGAACGGGGACGACGACTTCGTGCGAGCCGGCGACGCGAGAGGCTCGGTCGCGAGTGCGCTCGGGACGGTCGTAATAGTGCAGGATCCGCATGCGATAGAAGATTGCCATGGTGTCGAGGAAGATGTTCCACACCGCGGCCAGGCGCAGCCTGCTGCAGACGCGCTTGAAGTTCACCGTCACCGGCGCTTCGACGATCCGATAGCCGAAGTGATGAATGTTGGCCAGCAGTTCGAGATCGAACGCAAAGCGCTTTACAAGGATGCGCGGCAGCACGCGGTCGAGCACCTCGCGATTAAACAGCTTGATGCCGGTTTGCGTATCGCGTACCGGAAGCCCGAAAAGCGTTCGCACGAGCATGAAGTAAAACAAGCTGTAGATGCGTCGGATTGCCGGATAGTCGACTTTCGATTGGGGATGGAACTTCGAACCGATAACCACATCGGCTTCGCGCGCGGTCATGATCGTCAGGAAGTTCTCGAGCTGCTCGGGATGCAGATCCATGTCGGCGTCGAGAAACGCGACGCGCTCGCCTCGCGCGTAGGCCGCGCCGCAGATCAGGGCGTTGCCCTTGCCTTCGTTACGATTGCAGCGCACCACGCGCACGTGATCAGGCCAGGCTCGAAGCGCGTCACTGGCAGCCGTATGGGTTCCGTCGAGGCTGCCGTCGTCGATAACCAGGATTTCGAATTTGAGCCCTAATTCGTTCATCGTCTCGACGGTCTCGCACACGTTGGCTGCGATTGAACCGGCCTCGTTGTACGCAGGCATCAGTATCGAGAGCATGGCCCCGGAAGCTTAGCTCTTTAGGAAAAGCTAGCCTCCAAGAAAAAAGGTGACAGTAGTTAATAGTCCGGGCGCTTGCCGCCCTTACGTTGGGTTCGGATAAAGGTCCGTGAGGGGTCCCGTAATGCTACGCGATGGGCGCTTCGCGATTCTCCGGTGGGCTGACGAGGTTGCGCTCGAATTTCGCCACGATCGTGCGCCAGGCAAGACCGATCTCTTCGACGTTGAGCACGCGAGCAAAAGCAACGAACACGGCGCCGCCGATGGCGATCTGACCGAAAAGGAACCAAGCGCGCGACGCCAGAGTGGCTTCGGGTGTAACGCCGAGAGCACCGATCCAGTGCAGTGCCGCAAGCATAGCAAGCGAGCTTATGACGACCTTTCCGGCAGAAATCAGCAATGCGCCCCAATCGATGCCCGAGACCAATCGGGCCGTTAGCATCAAAAGCAGTATCGCCTGGAGGCTCTGACTGACGGAGTTCGCAAGGAGCAGCCCGCGCGCGCCGAGACTCGGAAGCCAAACCATCGAGAGCAGCACGTTCAGCACGACCGAAGCGACGGAGATGGTCACCGGCCAGAGCGTTTCGCGACAGGCGAAGCAGCAACGCGTAAGGACGACGTTGGCGGCCAGCGCGATCAATCCAATCGCTGCGTACGGGAGCAGCGAAGCCGTGAGGTCGGTTGCCGATGCCTGAAACGTTCCACGTTCGAATAGCGCCTGCACCATCGGATGCGCCAAGACGATGAGCGCGCAGGCGGCGGGGATGGTTATGAAGTTCACGAGTCGCAAGCCGGTCACCACGCTTCGCGCGACGCCGCGGCGATTCTCGCGTGCGAACTGCGCCGCCAACAGCGGAAAGATTACGGTGGCGATTGCGGCAGCGAAAATCTGCTGCGGAAAGTTGACGAGTTTCGTCGCGTAGTTCATGCCGGCGATGTATCCCGGTGCCAGCGTCGAGGCGAAGAAACGGTCGAAGAAGAGCGCCAACTGTCCGGCGGCAGAACCGACGATGATCGGTCCGAGTAAAACCCAGATCTTCTTTAGCCCCGGATGGTGGAGATCGATAATCGGCCGGTACTTGCCGATCGAGAGGAACGACGGCAACTGCACGACCATCTGGGCGATCAATCCCAGCGTCGTTCCAACCACGAGTGCGTAGATGTTCAGACGCTGGCTCAAGATAACGACGCAGGCAATGGTGACAGCGTTTACGGCAACGCCGACCAGCGCCGCCGACCGGAAGCGGTGATACGCGTTGAGCATCGCGGAGAGCACGCCGCTAAGACTTACCGCAACGATGCTGGGCATTAGCCAGCGCGTCATGCGAATGGCCACGCCCATCTGCGGGGCCGGAAAGCCGTGGGCGATCAGCGGCACGTACCACCGCGCCGTAAAGAAGCCGATTACCGCGCAGACGGTGACGACGATGGCCAAGATATTGAGGACGGTGCTGGCGAGCCGCCAGGCCTCGTCTTCCTTACGGTGGGCCAGATATTCGGAGAACGTCGGAACCAGCGCGCTCACCAGCGCGCCGTTAAAGACCCCAAAAAGAATGGTCGGGATCGTCGCCGCGGCCAAGAACGTGTCCATCTCCCAGCGAGTGCCGTAATAGCGCGCGTTGACGACCTCGCGCATGAATCCCAGCAAGGTCGAGGCAAAGGTGGCGCCCATGATAAAGAGCGTCGAGCCGGCGATCGAGATGCCGCGCTGACGGCGCGGCTGTGGAACGGCGCGAAGGTGCGGTGAAGAGCCTCTAATGCGCCCCGCCTCCTCGCAAGACCGCGGGTATCGTCTTGACGATGATGCCCAGGTCTCCGAGGGGCGTCCATTCGTCGACGTAACGGTTATCGAGCTCCATCCAGTGCTCGAACGAAACGTTGCTTCGCCCGTTGATCTGCCACAGGCATGTAACGCCCTGCGGGACGCTCAGCCGCCGCAACGCCCGAGCGTCGTAGTGCTCGACCTCACTGGGCAGCGCCGGACGCGGCCCTACCAACGCCATTTCCCCTCGAATCACGTTGATCAGATTCGGCAGTTCGTCAATGCTTGTGCGCCGCAAGAAGGGTCCCAGCGGGTGAAGCCGCGGATCGTTTCGGATTTTGAAAACCGGACCGTCGACTTCGTTGAGGTGCATGACGGTAGAGCGCATCGCGTGCGCTCCGTTGACCATCGTGCGGAGCTTGAACATTTTGAAACGCCGCCCGTTCATGCCGATTCTTTCCTGCATAAAAAACGGCGTGCCGCCCGTTACCGCCGCGATGGCAAGGGCAGCGAGCGCGACGAGCGGAGCGGTAAGAACGAGCAACAGCACGCCCATTACGACATCGGTGCCTCGCTTGAGCGCCTGCCACGATGCAGGAACGCGGCGCTCGACGACGGCCTTGACGGCAATCTGCACGGCGCTATCCAAGCAACGCTCGCTTCACGGCTTTGCCGACTTCGTCGAGCCCATCGAGCTCGCCCAGCGGCGCACCGGGCCCCGGCGTGAGGTGTACGAACGGAACGTACTCGCGCGTGTGATCCGAGCCGGGCGCCGTCGGATCGCAACCGTGATCGGCCGTGATGATGACTTCGTCGCCCGGACGCAAGCGCGATTCCACTTCGGGGAATAGCGCGTCGAACTCCATCAAAGCGGCGGCGTAACCGCGCACGTCGCGGCGATGGCCGTACTTTGAATCGAAGTCGTTCAAATTGGTAAAGATAAAGCCGTGGTCGACGTTGTCCAGCAAGTCGAACGTTTTCTCCATCGCGTCGCGGTTGTCGGTCACCCGCACGGACGACGATACCCCCCGTCCGCAGTAGATGTCGCCGATCTTTCCTACCGCGTGCACCCCGACATGTCCGGTTCGGAGCTCGTCGAGCAAGTTCGGGGGCGGCTCGATTGCATAGTCCCGTCGATTCGGCGTCCGGGCAAAAGACCCCGGTCTTCCCTGAAACGGGCGGGCGATGACTCGGTTGACGTTATGGGGCGGCCGGAGCATCTCCCGAGCCGCAGCACACCATTCGTAAAGGGCGGCCGGCGGCACGATCTCCTCGTGGGTGGCCACTTGAAAGACCGAATCCGCCGACGTGTAGAGAATCGGGCGCCCGCTCTCTAGGTGCGCTGGCCCCAACTCCTCGATAATCTCGGTGCCCGACGCGGTGCGGTTTCCGAGCGGCGGCTTGCCGGCGATGCGCGCGAACGCATCGACGACCTCGTCCGGGAAGCCGTTGGGATAGGTAGGGAACGGCACGGTGGTGATGATTCCGGTCATCTCCCAATGTCCGGTAATCGTGTCCTTGCCGCGGCTTTTTTCGCGAAGTTTTGCGACGCGTGCTCGCGGGTCGCCCACCCGAGCCACGCCCGGGGCATCGGTAATATATCCGATTCCGAGCCGCTCGAGATTGGGCAACGAGAGGCCGCCCATTGCGCGCGCCACGTTGCCGATCGTGTCGGCACCGGGTGCGTCACCATACTCGGCGGCATCGCCGAGCGCACCAACGCCACCCGAGTCGATCACGATTGCGACCACGCGCTTCATTCTTTTCTCAACTTTTTCACGACGATGGTTTTGGCCCTCCGCAAGGCGCGCCTTCCCCCCGAGCAGAACTCGAGGCCACCGTGGCACGAATCGCGCTGTCGACGGCGCTGACAACGCTGGTAGTTCTCGTCGCGTCCGCTGCAGCGAGGGCAGCCGCGCCCGCACCGACCCCTACGCCGCAGCCTCCCAGCACGATCATGTATTTGAACGCTACCAAGCTCGATTTTTACTATAACCGCTTTCTAATCGAGGGCGACGGCAACGTTCGCATCCGCACCAGCGACGGCTTCACGGTCACCGGCGACTCTTTCTCGATGGACCTCAAGCTCAATCGCTTCATGGTCGCCGGCCACGTTACGCTTCACGATGCGAGCGGAACGGTGAACGGGGCCGCCATCGCCGATTTTCTCGACTTTAGGCGGATTTATTTCGTCCCGGTTACCAGCGAGCCGGATCGCTGGACCTTTCTCGACGGCGATCTCGCCCATCCGGTCAAAGGGCGCGAAATGCCGGGTGACGCGTTTTATTTTCCCTCGATTAACGAGCATCCAAGCATCACCGGCACCGGCGCCGTCATTGGAACCAAAAACTACGTGCGCTTCATCAACGCGCACACGTACTTCCTCAACGCCGGCATCCCGCTCGGCACCTACGTCGTGAACTTCTCCCCGAACCAGTACTTCGCCCAGAACACGCTCTCCGGAGCGAGCGTCGATCTGACGTGGAATATGGTTGGAAGCCCCAACGCGCTGACCGCGCTGCACCTGCGTTACGACCCAACCTATAAGACGTATCTCTCAGTCGAGCAGCATTTCGTCGGCGAGCACGAGTACGCGATCTTGTCGGTCAATCCGGCGACGCGGGCCGAGAAATGGTGGAACCTCGCGCTCTACGAAAAGCTGGGGTCGCGGTTCCAGATTCAGAGCTTCACGCAGCTCTACACGCAGCAGAAGTTTCTCGACTCGCCGCAAGCTTCGCAGCAGACGACGTTTCTCAACGCCACGTATGCCTTTCCGCATTCCTACGTCACGGCTTCTGCGCAGCTCACGAACTACAGCCTTCTCGGGCCCGGGTCGCTGGAAGCGCAGAACACCGTGGCCGGCAGCCTCGACCATCCCTCGCAGGTTCAGGTCACGGCTTCGAGCTTCCAAAACCGCATATTGAACTGGCCCCTCTTCGAGCAAATCTACGAGGGTTACGGGTTCAACCACGATACCGTCGGCGGAAACCAATACTTGCAAGGGTTTCCCGGACATGGGCCGCCGATTCCGACGCCCGGCCTCCAGGCTTACGGCGCGGCCTGCCCGGACCAGCACGACGTAAAGCATCCGCCGATCTATTTCTGCCCCGTCTACACGACGATTTGGAATACGGTTTTTGGTTTCAATCTTTACACGCCGTCGATCAAGCTCAACCGCGACGCGAGTCCATATCAAACCTACTATTTCAACGCCAGCTTCAACAAGCAGTACCAGTGGAACTCGCTGCCGCATTGGATCAGCACGTCTTCTGAGAATTTTTCAATCAGCCGGCAGTTCTCGCATGCGCTCAATACCTACGTGGGCTATCAGATCCTCAACACCGGCGACCACTACATCAACGGCGGATACTCCCCGTGCCAGCCGGTCAATAGCTTTTATTGCCCGCTGAGCTTCACGTCGTTTCGTGGCGTCTCGACACAGCGTACGACGAGTCTCGGCATCAACGACGCGCCAACGCCCGAGTTCAACCTCTCGTTTCTTGTGCGCCACCACGTCGACTTTCCGATCCCCGTCCCCGGCGTCTTCGGGTTGCCGCCGAACAACATCATCGGGCAGCCGCTCTACACGTCGTACTTGGGTCAAGCTCCGTACGACGCGACCGGAGAGGTACGCTTTAAGATCCTTTCGCACATGATGCTCGACGTGTCGCGCACCCTTTACTGGTACGGCAATCCGTATCGTACGCAGTTCTGGCAGCCCACCTTCGTGGTTCAGCTTCTGCCGATATGAAGCGCGCGATTTCCGCCGTCCTGGCTGTCTCGCTGGCGATCCTGTTGGTGGCCGCGGGCGCTTCGACGATTGTCGTTAGCGGCCAGCTCCTAGCGTATCAAGACGGGTACGTCTTTTTCACATCCGGCGACGGCTTCCGCGTAGCGCAGAACGTCGTGATTCACGACGCCAAGACCGGCGGCGCGACGCCGCTCCATCCGGCGCCGCGCATCTGGGCACGCGCTACCTTCGATGCAAGCGGCACCGTTACGGAACTCGATCTGTCACGCGATCAGCTTCCCGCCCAGGGGAACTTCGCCGACGTAACGCACTTCGCGGTCGCGCTCTCCTCGCCGATCCCCAATCCCGACCTTCTCCAAGCCGTTGCGACCCCGGCCCCCGGCGAACCGGCAACGGTGGCGCAGCACTTCTCGGGACGCCCGGTCTTGGTAACGTTCATCGTGCAGGTGCCGCCCTATACGCCCTTCACGTCTTCGCTGTATATGGCTACCGACCAGAGCGGATGGAACGCGCAAGCCATTCCGATGGACAGGGTCGACGCGCTGCACTACCAAATCACGCGCCGCTTCAACTCCGGCACGATCTTCCGCTACCTCTACAATCGCGGGTCGCTGCAAACGCAGGAAGTCGCACAGAACGGCTTAGCCCGGACGCCGCGCAACTTTATCGTAACCGACGCCGACGTGCGCGTAATACGCGACACGGTATATGCCTGGCAAGATGCCTCGCCCGGCGGCCTCAATCAGGTGCAACCGCAAATCATGCCGACGCCATACAACCCCGCGCCGTTCCCGAACCTGCCGCCGGGGTTGCCGCCGCCGCAGCCTCCGCCGGGCAAGAAGCCTCCGCCTCAGTAAACGCGACGGCGAATTACCACGATTCCGTCACGCTCGCTCGTTACTACGTAGTCGCGGCGCGCGACGGCCCGGCGTACCGCAGGCTCGTCGCTTTGATGCCAGCGCTGCGAAAAGTGCGTCGAGTCGTAAACGAACCATTGCTGGCCGGCGAAGGTGATGGACGCCCGCGGATTGAGCCCAAGATGCGCGAAGATTTCGTCTTCTGCGCCGACGTCGGCCGCCGGTGGGAGGCGCGCAAGAGTATTCTCAAGCAGCGCGTCGTGCGCCACCGGCCGCCGGTAGAGATAGTACCAGTACTCCATCGGGCTTGCAAAAATACCGATCGCAATCGCGATCGCCGCTGCCCCGATCACGAGGCCCTCGAGAAGCCTTTGCCGCAGTGCCAGTCGCGACGCACCGTCGACGAATCCGGCCAACGCGTATCCCGTCAGGAGCGCGCTGTAATGCGCGCCGGGGATTAGGGTAACCGGCCGCTGCGAGGCGAGCACCTCGACGAAACCGGGAATCAAAAAGAGTCCGTAGCGCGAGATGCACGGCAGAAACGCGAGCGGTGCGAGAACGACCGCAACATACCAGACCCGCGCCCATATGAGGCTCGTCCCAGCGCTCTGACCCGTTCGATCTTGATGCCAGTCGAAAAATCCCAGCGATAGATACGGAACGTGAGGATCGAGCGCGTGGCGGATCGGCCCGAAGTATGCCAGCGACACCGCGACGGCCAACGCGCAGACGAGCAGCCCGACGCGGATTGCTTTGGCGTCCCCGCGGGCGGTTACGGCGAAGAACGCCCCGTTTGCCGCCAGAACGACGAACTGGTCCTCCTTCGTACACGCCAGGAGCAGCGCGACGATCACGCTCATCGCCCAACGCCGGCGATCGAGGGCATAGACGAGCGTTGCGGAGAGAAGCGGTACGAAGGCCATCTCGTGAAAATCTCCCACGCCGTTCGCCCAGAGTATCGGATAGATCGCCGCGACTCCGACCAGGGCAAACGCCACGGGCGGACTGAATCTTGCTCGCGCCAAACCCCATATCGGGAAGACGACCGCCGCTACGAGG
>DATAPM010000227.1:0-2421 GCA_036265225.1 Vulcanimicrobiaceae bacterium | reverse complement strand
CCCTTTTGGCGGGTCGCGAGCGGGCGTCGCTGCGGCTCGGACTTCATTGTCCGCACCTTCCCCGCGCTCGCTCGCTTTTCCGCGCCGTCAGGTGCAGCGCTCAGGGAACCTTGGGGCGGCTGCGAAAGAGTTAGCGGTGATGAGAATAGCGATTGCTTTAACCTTTGCGATGGTCGCGCTCGCCGCCGGCCGCTCGGCGCTGGCAGCGCAATTCGAAACGTGGAGCGTGGATCCGGTTCACTCCACGGCGCAGTTCACGGCGCGCCACTTTGGGATCGTTCCGGTCATCGGCACCATTCCAATACGCAGCGCGTCGGTGAAGCTAAATCCCGGCGAACAGCTACCGATCTCGGTAGTGGCCGAGTTCGATCCTTCGAAGGTGGACACGCACAACGACATGCGCGACGGCGACTTGCGATCGGCGCACTATTTCGACGTGGCAACCTACCCCGATATACGGTTTGCCAGCACAAAAATCGACGGCGACGCCAAGCACTTCACCGTCACCGGCGACCTTACGATGCACGGGCAGACGCATCCGGTAACGCTCGCAGCTCAAGTCGTTGGAGCGGGAAAATCGCCGCGTGGCCGCTCGATCGTTGCGTATGCTGCAACGGCGACGATCGATCGCACGCAATGGGGCATGAGCTACGGGCCTATGATCGTCGGAAACAGCATCGACATCTCGATCAACCTGGAGGCCGACGCCCCACAGTAACGACGGTAACTATTAGGAATCTAGTTGACAAACCACCTAAGCACCCCTAGAATGGTATTAGATTCGTAATAGCTAGGAGGATGCGTGTCGAGAAAGAAGTCGGTTGTGCTGACCGACCATGAGCTGCGGCTCATGGAGGTTCTGTGGCAACAAGGTGAGGCAACCGTCGCCGATGTGGTGAGCGCGATCGCCCCTCCGCCGCTGGCATACAGCACCGTTCTCACGACGCTGCGCACGCTCGAACAGAAGGGTTATATAGCACATCAAGAAGCGGGGCGGGCTTTCGTATACCGGCCGTTGATCGCCCGCGATCAAGCGGCAAAGTCGGCGGTGCGTCATCTCCTCGACCGTTTCTTTTCGAGCTCGCCCGGGGAGCTCGCCGTCGCGCTGTTGGACGACACGCGTCTGAGCGACGACGACGTCGCCAAAATTCAACGAATGCTCGCTCGCGCGCGGCGGAGCAGCGATGATTGATACGATTCTTATCAATGGCCTCTGGCAGGGCGCGCTCGTCACCGCGCTTGCCGCGGTTGCGACGGTTACTCTCTCGCAGCGCGAAGCCACGACGCGTTATGCCATCTGGTTTACGGCCCTGATCGCGCTGGCGGCGGTGCCGATTATCAGCGCGTGGCATCCGGAGCGCCTGCTCGTGACGCTGCCGCCCCCGATCCTAACCGGCACCGTCGCAACCTCGAGCGCTGCCGGAAAGGCCGCGATCGCCGGCGGCACATGGGTGGTGCTCGTATGGATTGCCGGCGTAACGATCGCGCTTGCGCGGATCGTCCTTGGATACGCTCGCATCGCGCGAATCGTTCGCAACGCAACGCCCGCGCCGAACGTCGAACCCGACGTACGGCTCTCGAGCGATATTTCCACCCCGCTTGCGGCGGGGATCCTCTCACCCGTTATCTTGCTGCCGACGAGCGTCGTCTCCAGCCTCGATCCGCGGGATATTGCGAGCATCGTCGAACACGAGCGCGCGCACATCCGCCGCAAGGACGTCGCCGGCAATATCGTGGCGCGCCTTATACAGGCAGTCCTCTTCTTCAATCCGTGCGTCTACGTCATTGGGCACCAACTCGTCAAGGAACGTGAGTTCGCCTGTGACGACTGGGCCGCGCACGTAACCGGAAAGCCGGAAAGCGTCGCATCTTGCCTGGCGCGCCTTGCACAAACTCGCAACAGTGTGCGCGTACCTTTGCTTACTCCAAGCGCCATCGGTTCCCGGCCTATGGTTGTCGGTCGAATCGCGCGGCTGCTTAGTGGAAAGGGCTTTGACTTGAGAATTAACTATTTCGTATTGAGCGCGAGCATTTTGGCTCTTGGGACGCTCGCTCTGCTGCTCCAGACCGCCGCCGGGTTGGCTTCGACGGGCACCCCGGTCGCAACGAGCGGGTCGCCTTCAAAGTGCGATGCCAGCGTCAAGCCGCTCAACGCGGCTCCGCCGAATATATCGAAAGCAGACTATCGCGCCAACGTGTCGGCAAATGCTCTCGTCACCGTCGCTCCCAATGGCCATCCCACCGGCGCGAAAATCGTGAAGTCCAGCGGCAGCGACGCCATCGACCATGCCACGGTTGCGGCGGCGATGGCCTCAACCTACTCGCCTCAACTCGATGCGTGCAAGGCCGTCACGGGGCAGTATCTCTTCCACGTCCAAACCGCCCCGTAGAATACGCGTGGTGTGTGGAAGCGCGGCGTCA
>DATAPM010000226.1:0-2002 GCA_036265225.1 Vulcanimicrobiaceae bacterium | reverse complement strand
ACTTAGTGTTGTAGCGCTCGTAGCGCTTGAGCTGAGTGAAACCCCAAACGGGATTGTCGATGTCGAGCGACCAGTCGTGAACGCCGTGAAAGTCGACACCCGCTTTGAAGATGTTGGAGTTGCGCGCCAACGCAAGCGCGGTGAGATACCCGCCGTACGAACCACCCCAAATGCCGATGCGATTCGGATCGACCGAGGGCTGCTTCTGCAGAAACCGCGCCCCGGCGACGACGTCTTGGTACTCCGACGCGCCGGTCGGCCCCCAACGCGCCGGGTAGTTGAAGTCGTGTCCGTATCCGATGCCGAGCCGGTAGTTCACAGAAAGAACGACGAAGCCGCGGCCCGCCAGCGCCTGATTGACGGCGTAGGCGTTCGAATAATAATCCATGTAGTGCCAGGTCAGCATCATCTGGCGGGGCGGACCGCCGTGCACGAAAATTATTCCGGGATGCTTGCCGCCGCCGGCAGGCTCGAAGAGTTGGCCGTGAATCAGCAAGCCGTCGGGCGCACGAAACGAGACTTCCCTCGGGACGATCAGCTCCGATGCAGGGAAGTCACTCGAGACGAGGTTTGCGTCGAGCGCGCGCTGCGCGTCGCCGGTTTGGAGCGTAACCAGCAGCGGCTGCTGCGCGGTGGCACGATTGAACGCGATCGCGCCGTTCTCCAGCGGCACGGGGTTCGTCTCGCTGCTGGCGCCGTGCGTTAGCTGCGTCACGCTTGCGCTCGAGATGTCGGCGCGAAAGACGTGACGCCGATCGTCATCGCCCGCAGTCGATCCGGTGTTGGCGCTGTAGAGTACCGATTCACGGTCGAGCAACATCGCAACGTCTTCGACCATGAAGGCGCCGGGAGTGAGCAGACGAGCTACGCCGCCGCTCGCCGAGACCGAATACAGATGTAGCCAGTTGTCTTGCTCGCTCTTAAATACCAGAGCGTTGCGGGCTCCCCACTCCATGAACGGGCCACCGGCCGACTGCGGAAGCGAACCGCGGGCTCCGTTGGGACTCGCCCAGACGAAGTGCGCGGCGCCGTTGCTCGCATCGGCTGCCCAAATCTCCCACGGGACAGCGTTCCACGTCAGCGGATCGCGCGGCGGACCGCCGTCCCCGTGCAGGCGCACGAAGGCAATCTGCGCGCCATCGGGTGACCAGCGCGGCATGAAATCTTGCGAGGTCGTCGGCGCCACAAAGCTTAGCGCGGTCGCATCGTTGCGATAGACGCCGATGAAGCTGTGATCGGTGCGCACCGAAACGAAGGCCAACGCCGTTCCATTCGGCGACCACTGTAGCTCCGAGTCTTGCCCGCTATCGAAGAAGAGCCGCTTGGGAGCAGCGCTCGCATCGATCGGCGCGATCATCACCGCACCGCCGTTGGTATAGGCTACGCGCGAGCCGTCGGGCGAAATCGCCGGTGCGTCCCCCTCGCCGATCAGCTTCGGAGGCCCGCCGGCCGTCGCCGCCGACCACACCTGCATCTGAGGCTGCGTCGTGCTCGACGCGGCGTTGGGCTGCAGCGGTTCCGGCCAGTTGGCGTCGTGATCGCCGCCACGCACGTAGACGACGCGGGTTCCGTCGTTGGAAACGACGAGATCGCTGAGCTCCTGGCCATCGTCGCCGCCCGACGAGAAGAGCTGCTGCGGCGCGTAATCCGGCGCGCGAGCTAACCAGAGAGTGCGAACTCCGCGCGTGACCAGCGCATAGGCAATCGCGGTGCCGCGATCGTTGCCGGCGAGTGCGGCCGGAAACGGATAACCGAGAAGACCGGTGAGCGTCAATGCAGCCAGCATTGGCGCTGTTTACGCCGTTGTGGCGACCCGTTCCCCGATAGTGAAGGTCAGCTCGCCCTTGTTCTCGTCGAAACCGACGTCCAGGGTATCCCCGTCGTCGATCTCACCGCCCAGGATTCTGCGTCCCAGCGGCGTCTCCAACTCGCGCTGGATCGTGCGCTTGAGCGGGCGGGCGCCGTAGTGTGGATCGTAGCCGGCCTTGACGATGTGGCGCTT
>DATAPM010000225.1:0-3016 GCA_036265225.1 Vulcanimicrobiaceae bacterium | reverse complement strand
TCGTGCCTGCTCTTTTTCAGGCGGGGCGACGGCATCTTCGCAATCGAGGAAGACATAGTCGGCGGCGCTCTTGATGGCGCGGTCGATCATGGTCGGGTTGGAACCCGGAACCGCCAGCGTCGAACGCTGCAGTCTTTGCTTGCGGAGCGGGTAAAGCGTGTAACTCATTGGCGTTGCCTTCCTGGCGTTTGTTCGTTGGCACGATGTTTGTTGGAGGATGCGGGCACGCGGCTTTTTCCGCGAACCGGAACATCTAAAAATGCTTCGCCCAGCCCTTGCGGGCTGGGCGTTGAATTTAAGCGGCTTTGGCTTTCACCGGCTCGGCGCTGGTCGCCGACTTGACGGCATGCTTGGTGAAGTACTCAGCTGCAGCGCCCGTGCCCGACCCGAGCTTGACGGGAACACCGCAGTCCTTCAGCGCCATTTCGACGGCGAAGAGAGCGCCGCCGACCATAAACTCGTCGAGCGCGCCGAGATGGCCGATGCGGAAGACCTTACCGGCGACCTTGTTGAGGCCGAGGCCAAGAGACGTGTTGTAACGGTAGTAAGCCGTTTTCGTCACGGCGTTGCTGTCGATGCCTTCGGGAACGAGAACGGCCGACACGGTGTCGGAGTACCATTTCGGCTCCTTGGCGCAGAGCTTGAGGCCCCACGCGTGAACGCCGGCGCGTAC
Organism: Vulcanimicrobiaceae bacterium; assembly: GCA_036265225.1. GTDB lineage: Bacteria > Vulcanimicrobiota > Vulcanimicrobiia > Vulcanimicrobiales > Vulcanimicrobiaceae > Cybelea. Next base: position 2,343 of record DATAPM010000225.1, on the reverse strand, counting down.
GCCCGACGCCAAGCGGTGATGGCGCGCCACGACGTTGTCGATACCTTCGCCGAGCAGAAGATCGAGGGACGTGCGCAGTCCGCGGATCAACTGGGTTGCAGGCGTATACGGGAAAAATCCCTGGTCGTTCGTCTTGATCATGTCTTCGAACGCGAAGAAGCAGCGGTTCATGCGGCCGTTCTGGTTCTTGTTTGCATCGAGAGCCTTCTGGCTGACGGCGAGAATGCCCAGGCCCGTCGGAAGCATGAAGCCTTTCTGCGAACCCGAGACGCAGCAGTCGACGCCCCAGTCGCCCCTGCGCATTTCAAGAGAGCCGACCGAAGACACACCATCGACCATCAGCAGTGCAGGATGCTTTGCGGCATCGAGCGCCTTGCGAACGCCAGCGACGTCACTTGCGACGCCGGTCGCCGTTTCGTTCTGCGTGACGAACACGGCCTTGATTTCGTGGCTCTTATCCTTAGCGAGAATGTCGGCGTACTTCTCGACGGGAACGCCGACGCCCCACTCTTCGTCGCAAACTTCGACCTTGAGACCGAGACGCTCGGCCATATCGACCCAGAGCAGCGAGAACTGGCCGAAGCGGCTCATCAAAACCTTATCGCCGACGGCGAGAGTATTCTCGATTGCCGATTCCCAGGCGCCCGTGCCGGACGAGGGGAAGATGAAAACGCGGCCGTCCTTCATCTTGAAGACCTTCTTCAGGTCCTCGAACACCGGCAGCGTGAATTTCGGAAATTCCGGCGAGCGCATGTCTTCCATCGGAAGATTCATCGATATGCGCACGGCGTCTGGAATCGTCGTCGGGCCGGGAATAAAAAGATGAGGCATAACCGTCATGAGCGTTTCTCCGCAGTGCTTTGAGCCAAGCCGACGACCCCCAAAGTCTGCTGGGGAAACGGTTCGGCGTGCTTTTGCTGATCCTTCCGCCCTATCGCAGATACGGGCGTTGCTCTTTAACTAGCAGGTGGACAGTGAGAGTGGGAACGAAAAAGTCACAACACCCTGTTGGGCAGGTGCGCGGGTAGTCGCACCTACCCACCTCCGGACGTTCGATGCCGTAACAACTTTCTTAGTCATCGTTGCGGTTAACCGAAACGTGCAGCGCAACAGCCATCGCGCGGTTCGACACGCCAAGCTTGTCGTACAAATTTTTTAAATGATATTTCACTGTGTTGCGCGAAATGCCGGTGCGCGCTGCGATTTGCAAATTGGTCCAGCCGTTCGCAAGTGCAGCAAGAAGTTCGCGCTCGCGCGCCGTCAAACCTTCCAGCGGATCATGATTCAGCAAGTCGATGTCGACGTAAGGCAGCGACAAGCGGCCGCGCGCGACGGAAACGACGGCTTCGAGAAGAACCTGCGGATCTTCCGTCTTCGACACGAAGCCCCAGGCACCGCCTCTGACAGAACTTTTTAGAACGTCACTGCTGCGCTCGCCGGTATAGATAACGATGCGCGTTTGCCATTTCTCCTGCTTCACGCGCGCCAGCACGGCGCCGCCGGTCATATCCGGAAGCGTCCAGCCGACAATCGCGATTTCGACGGGTTTTGCCCGCAACGCTTCGATCAGCGCGCTACCACTGTCGTGCACGCCGCAAACCTTGAAGCGTCCGTCGCGCTGCACGAGGGATTCGAGACCTGCTCGGACGAACGGGTTCTGATCGGCGATCGCAACTTCAATCTTGGCGGCCATTGGTGCCACGATCCTTAAGAAGCGGCCGCTGCCATGACCTGCCGCAAGTGTCTCAGCCGCGTCCGTAACTCATGGCCCGGACCCGACTCGCATACGTAATCTTCACACAACGATGCAAATGACTTGAGCAAAAGCGGCTGAGTGGTCGTGGCTTATCGCCCTTGAAATGTTCAGCAACCATTCACCCCGACGGGCGTTTTTTAGCTCAATGCTATGTATGGAGGCGATGCGATGAAAACGCTGCTCTGCATTCTTACAACTTTCGCACTTGCCGGCATTGCGCCGAGCGTCGCGTCGGCCGCCGATCTCGGCCGCGACTACTACGAAGAGTCTGAGGCGTACGTCGAACGGCCTGTGCCACCGCCGGTTCGCGTCGAGCGCCGGTACTATGAGCCGGACTATTATTACGACGACGCGCCGGTCGTAACGTACTATCGCCGCCCGTATCCCTACTACTCTGCCGGCTTTTACCCTTATTGGGGTCCGCGCCGCGGTTACTGGCGTGGCGGTTGGGGTCACGGTGGTTGGGGGCATCGCGGCTGGGGACATCGCGGTCGCTGGTGAGCTTCCGGAAGAGCTTTGGCGACCCCGGCGTGATTCGAACACGCGACCTACGGTTTAGGAAACCGTTGCTCTATCCAGCTGAGCTA
>DATAPM010000224.1:0-3388 GCA_036265225.1 Vulcanimicrobiaceae bacterium | reverse complement strand
CTTCGATGTTTGGGATTGCACTCGTCGGCATGTCGTAGGTCCTTTCTCGTTCCTATTGTGGTCGCACGCGAATGTTCGCCGAAAGCCGCGCCACCCATAGCGATCGCCCGAAGGTCGACAAGTACAGGTAGCTTCCGCTCTCGTCTTTATAGAAGCGCAAATCCGAGCAATGCGGGCGCCGGGGCAGTCCGCCTGAAACGTCACTCCAACTTTCGCCCCAGTTGTCGCTAGCGTAAACCTTCGCATCGGTCGCCGCGTAAATCGTTGGCGGATCGGCCGTAAGGTCAGCTTCCATGGCGTAGATGAACTCGCTGGGAAAGTCGCCCGGTACTTTGGACCAGGTGCTGCCGTCCCAGCGCAGCACCGTCCCCGACGAACGGTCCGCACGATTGAACGATGCAAAGGCGGTTCGTCCATCGATCGTAACGATGCGGTGAATCACGAAGGTATCGTCGCCACCAGGCTTCGAAATCGCGGTGTTGGTAAGTTGCGTCGCCGTGATATTCGGGGGGTTGAGCGAGAACATGCGCCCGCCGGAAGTCCCCACGAAAACGACGTTTCCGTCGCGCGACGAGACCGCCGTAATCGAGTCGAAACCGATCGACACGTAACCGAGGTAGGCCCAGCGCGTGTTGTCGCCGTTGTCGTCGCCATACAAGCCGTAGACGAACGGTCCCGTCCCTGCGATTCCATAAAGCAGCTGTCCGTCGGCGTTCCGAAACGAGGGTTGTTCCACGCGCTCGAATATGGGGCTGTTCAGCACGCGGTCCTGATAGTACGGAATGACGCCGCGGTTCTGCAGTGTCGTGCCGTCCCACACGCTGAGCTGCGCGCGGTCGTCGTCGCCGAAATAATGCACCAGGGCTCCGTTGATCAGGAACGACATGATTCGTCCGTCGCCGCCCTCGTAGAACCTCCAGCCCGGCGTGTCGCCGTCGAGCAGGGTGAACAGGTTTCCGTTATCCTGCGTGCCGACGCCCACCAGCCCGGGCACCGTGGGCGAGCACCCCAGCGATCCGTGCCACATGCGAGTCCCGGTTGTCCCCAGCAGCTGCAGGTTGAGCAGTTTCTGATTGAACGTGCTCACGAAAGAGTCGCCCACATCGTCGGTGCGGATGATTCCGCCGTCCGAACCGATATACAGCCGGCCGTTTTGGTCGTTTACGTCAAAGTGCATCACGTGGTAGTCGCCGTGGATGTGCGCGTATTTACTTCCGTCGCCCGGATCCGTATCCAGGCTGGCGGTCACGTACCGAAACGTTGCGCCGCCGTTGGTCGAGATAAACGGTCCGGCGCGCCAGCCCAATGCCACGAGGCCCGGCGAAATCGGTCCCGCACCTAACGCGTTGCAGGGTCGTCCCGGGTAGTTTCCCTGACCAGTGCAGAAGGTGTAGATCGATTCGTTCTTCGGATCGTTCTCGATCAGGCCGGGAAGAAACGACCAGTGCGATCCTCCGTCGATGCTTGTCAGCAGCGCCAGCATATTGCCGGGGCCGTTGGAAGCGCTGGCATACATTCGTGCCGGAAACTGCGCGCACGATGCGAGCGTGGTATAGCACATCTGCGTCGGATCGGTACCCCCGATTTCCGCGCGCTTGAATACGAGGTTGTCGCCCGGGTCCCAGGCGCCGCGAAAGATTCCGTACAGGCCGCTCTTGACGTTGGCACCCCATGCGGCGACGGCAACTCCTGGAAGGCGGCCTTCTCGCGGTCCCAGGACAACTGCCGAAAAGCTGCCTGGCGGCAAACCTTTGGCCGCAATCCAAGCATAGGCGGCGCGCGGCGCATTGTTTCCCATACCCAAGAGTGACGGCAGACAGCCGGCGCATCCGCCCGTGCCCGACGCCGCCGGAATCGTCGCCCAGTAGACGCCGCTCGCCGTCGCGATCACGATGCGGCGCGAAACCGTGTCGACGACAACGTCCTGAATCGTTCCGACGGAGTTACCGTCCGAATCGGTGACGGTCACCTCGTTCCACGAAAGTAACGGAGCGACTTGCGACACGTCGGTCTCGAAGAGCGTCTCGCCACCGGCGAAAACGTGTGTGTTACCGTCGGGGCCTTGCGCCAGGCACCACATATCCGGTTTGTCAGTGTCGATCAGGCAGACACCGGTGCCCTGCTCGCCGACCGACCAGATGCCGCCGGTGTCGGTGGCGACGATTACGATCCCGTCGCCGGTTGCCAAAATATCTTTGACGATGCCGGCATGCCATGCGTTCTGATCGCTGTCGTAGAGGATCGCTGCGGAGTCGGCCTGCGACCAGCCCAGCTGTGCACTCATGTCGTCAACCTTCCGCCGGCTTATGGGGAAGGCTTAGTTACCTGCCCGAGTGCGAAACTCCTTATGGGCGATACGTGCCGAAACTCCACAGGAAACCCTCGGGATCGCGCACGCCGAACTCGTGCGATCCATAGTCGGTGTCGCCAAGTTCGCGCACGATCTCGGCGCCGGCGCTTTTGGCGCGGGCGTACGCGGCGTCGACTTGCTCAGGCGTCTCCAGGGCAATGTAGACGCCGCTCTTCGCGGCGCCGGTGCCCAGCATGATGAGGTTGCCGGCGAGCTTCAGCTCGGCGTGCGCGATGCTCTCGCCTTTGCCAGGGTAGACCACGTGCTCTTCGAAGCCCAGCGAGGACTTGAGCCAGGCGATGGCGGCCTTCGCATCGTTGTAACGCAGGCCTGGATAGATGCTCTGTGCGGTTTTTACTTTTGTGTCGCTCATGGGGCTATCGTACCCCGAATTGGGAAGCCCGTCTTGGAAAAATGATCACGGCTCGGCCAGGCTCGCCGACTCACCGTATCGCCGCGCCTGCAAGAACGCGCCTGGTGTCATTCCGGCAAACTCCTCGAAGTCGCGATGCATGTGCGCTTGATCGTAGTAGGCAAGCTCGCTCGCCGTTAGAGCGATGCTGGAGGACCGCCCCAGCATCTCGAGCGCGCTGTGGAAGCGCACCATGCGTGCGAAGCGTTTGGGCGTGACGCCGATTCTTTCGCGAAAGCGCTGCGCGAACCGGGGACGCGAGAGGCCTAACGCGGTTCCGAGCGCGTCAACGGAGACCACGCCGCGCTGTTGACGGATGATACGTTCGGCGCGATGGACGACCGCGTCGACGTCGAGACCGCGCTCGATGCGGCGCAACGCCCATTGCGCGGCTTCACTCACGACCGCAACCGCATTGCGTTCGGGATTCCAGCTCGACGTTTGCGCCGCCAGCGCGCAGCGCGTGCCGAGTTCGTGGGACGCGGCGCCGAGCGTATCGCGCAGGTCTACGGTAACGTCGAGCAGCTGGCGCACCGGTGCACCGATCAGCGCGCACGCTCCCTGCGGCTCGAGGCTGATTCCCACAACGCGGCACCGCCCAGGCGGCGCGACCACGACCGACGGCC
>DATAPM010000223.1:0-5848 GCA_036265225.1 Vulcanimicrobiaceae bacterium | reverse complement strand
CGCTGGCGGTCGATCCGCAATACCGCGGCCGCCGGTTCGGAGAGCTGCTACTCTTGCGCCTGATTGACGAGGCGATGGACCGCGGCGCATCCTGGATGACGCTGGAGGTGCGGGAGAGCAATGCGGTGGCGCAACGCCTCTACCGCAAGTATGGTTTCACGACGGTCACCATGCGCGCCGGGTATTACAGCGACGACAACGAAAGCGCTCTGATCATGTGGGCCGGCAGCCTTCGCAGCGACCTCTATCGCAACCGCCTGCGCGTGCTGCGCGAACGGGTTGCGCCTGCGTGACGGGTATCGAGTTCGCGCGCATGGCGCGCGCGGTCAAAGAGCAGATCGGACAGGACTATCGTTACGCGCACAGCGTGCGGGTCGCACGCTGCGCCGGGCAACTAGCGCGATGCCACGGCGTCGATACGCAGCGAGCACGGGTCGCCGGGCTCCTCCACGATTTGGCGCGCCTCTATTCGCCGGAGCGGCTGATCGCCGAATCCGAAGCGCGCGGCTTTACGATAGAGCCATTCGAGCGCGCGCATCCCACGCTGCTGCACGCGCGGCTCGGTGCCGCACTCGCCAAAGAGCATTTCGGCGTCGGCGACCCCGCCGTGTTATCGGCAATCGAAAAACACACGACCGGCGCCGCCGAGATGTCCGACCTCGATTGCGTGGTCTACCTCGCCGACACCATCGAGCCCGGGCGCCGCTTTCCTGAGCGCGCCGAACTCTGGGAACTCGCGCACCGCGATCTTGCTTCGGCGATGCGCGAAACGGTGCGGTTGGCGATCGTCCACCATGCCGAAAAGGGGCGCTACGCCGCACCGCCGACGATTGCAGCGGCTCGAGCGCTCGATCTTCCAACACCGCACTGGGTTGCACCGGAGGTACGCGCATCCGCGAGCTGATAGAGGTCGTGCGCGATAGCGCACTCGATAAAAAAGGTGAGAACTTCACGGCGCTCGACGTCGGCGAACGCACGATCCTCGCCGACTCCTTTGCCATCGTAACCGGCCGCTCGAAGGTACAGACGCGGGCGATTGCCGATTCCATCATCGAAGCCGCGCGAGCCGAGGGCTGCCCGGTCGCTCGCGTCGAGGGTTACTCCGAGGGGTCGTGGATCCTCATCGATCTCGGCAACGTTATCGCGCACGTCTTTACCCCCGAGCAGCGCACGTTCTACAACCTGGAACGGCTCTGGGCGCGACCGGAGGCCGTCGAACAACGGGCGCACGGATCGTGAAGACGCAGCGGCCGTGGCATCACACCCGCGCTGCCCGTGCGCGTCGCGATTTTTGGAAACGCTTCGGCGTCTGGATTTTCATCGTGTTCTTCGCGCTCAGCGTCGCCGGCGGCTTGATTATCGTCGGGTCGGAACTGACCGCGCCGCATTAACGTGAAAGAACTCGTGCGCACCGATCGCGTTCTGACGCCGTGGGTGGCGCAAGGCGGCCGGACGCCGCCGGTCATCGTGCGCGGTGAAGGCTCGTGGCTCTACGACGATCGCGGCAGACGTTACCTCGATTTTTCTGCGGGACTCGTCGCGGTCAACCTCGGACACGGGCACCCCGGCGTCGCAGCGGCGATCGCCGAACAGGCACACCGGTTAGCCTACGTCGCGCCGACGTTCGGCAACGACCAGCGCAACGCGCTAGCCGATGCGATTATCGAGCTCGCTCCGTGGAGTGAAGGCGGCCGGGTTTTCTTCACCACCGGCGGCGGAGAGGCCAACGAAGACGCCGTCAAACTCGCGCGCACGATGCGCGGGCGGCACAAAATTCTGACGGCGTATCGCTCGTTCCACGGATCGGCCCCCGGCGCGGGCACGCTTAGCGGCGAGAACCGGCGATGGCCCAACGAGCCGGGCCTTCCCGGCGTCGTGCGTTTCTTTGCCCCGTTTCCATATCGCAGCCCGTTTCACACGCGCGACGCCGCGGAAGAAACGGAGCGCGCAGTCGCTCATCTCGAGGAGGTCGTCCGCTACGAGGGTGCCGACCGCATCGCGGCTTTGATGATCGAGCCGGTCGTCGGAAGCAATGGAGTTATCGTCTACCCGCCTCGATATCTCGCAGGCGTACGAGAGCTTTGCGATCGTTACGGCATTTTGCTGATCTTCGACGAAGTGATGACGGGTTTCGGCCGCACCGGGGACGCCTTTGCGGCGCAACGCTTCGACGTCGTGCCGGATATTTTTACCTTCGCAAAAGGCGTGACTTCGGCGTACGTTCCCTTGGGCGGCGTCGCCCTGCGCGAGTCGCTCGCCGCGCACTTCGACGAGCGCGCCCTGCCCAGCGGCCACACCTTCAGCGGGCATCCGCTGGCAATGGCCGCCGGTAACGCGACGTTGCGCGCCTATCGCGACGAGCGGCTCTTCGAACGGGCGCGCGAACTGGAGACGCAGCTGCGCACCCGCCTCGAGGATCTGGCGCGGCGTCACGAAGTGCTCGGCGAAGTTCGCGGGATCGGAGCGTTCTTCGGGCTGGAGCTTGTCGCCGACCGGCCAACGCGAACGCCGCTGGTGCCGTGGCAGGGCGACTCGAATCTGAATAAATTCTTTTCCGGCTTGCTCGATCGCGGTCTCTATATTCTTGGACGATATAACGTCGCCATCGTCTCGCCGCCGCTGACGATCTCGATCGCGGAAATTGACGAAGCCGTGGCGATTCTCGACGAAGCCCTCGGACTGCTGAAGTGAGCGCAACGCGACTGCGGGTCGAAGACAAAGCCACGCGCGAGATCATCGGCGACGTCCCGGTCGCGCAGCGCGCCGAGATTGACGCGGCCGTCAATGCCGCGTCGGCGGCCTTCGAGTCGTGGTCGAACGTGCCCGTCGTCGAGCGTACCCGCGTCCTCTTTCGCTATGCCGATGCGCTCGAGCGTCGTCTCAAGGATCTGGCCCTTTCCGTCTCGCGCGAAAACGGGAAGACGCTGACCGACGCGCGCGCCGAGGTGCGGCGCGGCATCGAAGCGGTCGAGTTTGCCTGCGGGATGCCGTCGCTGATGATGGGCGACGCGCTGCCCAACGTCGCGCGCGGCATCGACTCGGTTTCGATGCGTTATCCGCTCGGCGTCTGCGCGGGGATTACGCCGTTCAACTTCCCGGCGATGATTCCGCTGTGGATGTTTCCGCTAGCCATCGCTGCCGGAAACACCTTCGTGCTCAAGCCGTCGCCGCAGACACCGCTTACCTCGCAGTTGCTCGAATCAATCGCGCGCGAGAGCGGCTTCTCCGCCGGCCTGTTGACGGTGGTGCACGGCGGCGGCGAAACGGCCGAAGCGCTAATTGACCATCCCGGCATTGCGGCCGTTTCGTTCGTCGGCTCGTCGAATGCGGCGCGGCACGTACAAGAGCGGGCGGTGCGAGCGCACAAACGCGTTCAAGCGCTGGGCGGCGCGAAGAATTATCTGATCGTGATGCCCGATGCCGCCGAGAAGGCAACGTGCGAGGCCATTATCGGTTCCGCATTTGGCGGCGCCGGCCAGCGTTGTCTGGCCGGATCGGTGCTTATCGCCGTCGGCGAGGCCGCGGACTGGCTGATCCCGCGAGTCGTGCACGCTGCCGGCGCGCTGCGGCTCGGGCCGGGAACCGTCTCGGACGTTGATATGGGGCCAGTCGTCAGCGATGAGGCGATCGCACGCATTCGCGGATACGTGGAGCGCGCGCGCGGCGCCGGAATCGGCGTGCTACTCGACGCCGGCGACGTGCCGGAAGCGGGCAATTTCTTCGCGCCGGTGATTTTCGATCGGGTCGGTCCCGCCGATGAACTGGCGCGCGAAGAAATTTTCGGCCCGGTGCTGGCGATCGTGCGCGCCGATTCGTTGGCGGAGGGCATTTCCATCGCCAATGCCTCGCGCTACGGCAACGCGGCATCGATTTTTACGCGCGATGGCGGAACGGCGCGCGCTTTCGCTTCGCAAATCGAAGTCGGCATGGTGGGCGTCAACGTCGGGGTCGCCGCACCGATGGCGTTCTTTCCCTTCGGCGGCGTAAAGGATTCGATCTTTGGCGATCTGCGCTGCCACGGTAAGGATGCCGTCGCCTTCTACACGCAGCAGCGCGTCGTGATTAGCCGCTGGCCTTCCTAAGCCGGAAGCTGGCCCAGCCTGCAACGATAAATGCGAGGAAGAAGTAGCCGAACCAGCGCTGCGGGGGAGCCGGTACCGGATAAAAGAGCGTCACCGCCGGAACGATCAGCAGAAGCAGGGCTACGATGGTGATGGCGATCTCCGCGCCGCGCGCCTGCCCGAGCTTCCGGCAATAGACAAAGGCCGCGATGGCTATGAGCCCATAGATCAGCAGAAACCCGAAAGAACTTAGCGTTCCGCAGTTATTGAACACGTCGATCGGTGCGACGCCGAATCCCAGTGCGATCACGGCAACCGCGAGCGTCACCGCCGTGACCACCGTCACCGCAAAGTTGGGGGTGTCGTTGCGCGGCTCGATGCGCCCGAAGACGGGCGGCAGAGCGCCGCTGAGCGCCATCGCGTAGGCGATGCGGCCGGCAGTCGTGATGCAAGCGAGGCAGACGGAAAAAGCGCTGCAGAGCGCTCCGATCGTGAGCGGGATGCCAAGCTCGCCGATGCCGTAGGCGGCGACCAGCGTGCCGAGCGGAAACGACTCCTGCGCAAGCGACTTATGGATATGAGCGAAGCCCACGATCTCCGCATAGGTTGCGATCACGAAGAAGAGTCCGGCGAAAACGACGCTGCCGACGACCGCGCGAGGAATCGTAACGAGCGGACGCTTTGCTTCGGCTCCGAACGCGGTCGCACTTTCGAAGCCGACGAAACTGAAGATCGCAAAGGCAATGGCCGGACCGATGCCGCCGGGAAACCCGCCTTGCAGCGTCAACTGCGCGTGGTCGAGCGAAAGGCCTTGCGCGTGCAGCACGATCGCCACCACCAAACAAATAATTGCAACCGAGACGATCTCGAGCGCCAGCATCACGATCGCCGAAATCTGCACGCCGCGATAGGCCGCTTGCCACGCGATAAAGGCCAACACCACGACGATGGCGATCGACGGCACCTGTAGCCCGCTGCTGGTAAGTAATCGCTCGACGAAGAGCGCCATCGCTCCCAGCACCGCGGTTGCAACGAAGCCGTAAGACCACAGCAGCGTCCAGCCGCCGATCGCACCGACTTGCGGGCCGAGATTCTCGGTGACGGAGCCATACATCGAGCCGGCGGCACTGGAACGCCGCGCAAACTGATTGATGCAGAGCGCGACGACGGTCAGCATCGCGCCGCCGAAAACGTAGGCGATCCACGTCGCGTTGCCGGCCAGGGCGAACATGTAAGGCGCGATGAGGATGGGCGTCATGCTCGGACCGATCAGCGCGATCGAGGTAGCGAGTACTTCGATGAAGCTCAGCGAGCCGCCGCGCAGCGCGCTCGGCCGTTCGGTCTTGGCCATGAGGGCCCTGAATCGGCCGCCCGGTTGCCGAGTTCCCGCGTACGCGCGAAACTTCGTCGCGCGCGCCGGGGTAGCACCCCGCATGAAAAGCTTGTGGGCACGCCGTGTCGCAGCCGGTGCCGGGCTGGGGCTAGTCGCTCTCGCTCCGGCCTTGCCGGCCATGGCACGCGATTTCGTGCAGGACCAAGCCGGCATGTTCTCGGCCGCAACGGTCGCGCAGCTCAACGACCGGATCGGCAATTTCAACAGCCAGACCGGCAAAGAGGTCGTCGTCGTGACGACGCCGTCGCTCGGGGGCGCGAACCTTCAGTCGGCAGCCGTTACGGCTTTCCAGCAGCAGAGCGTGAACGGCGTCCTCATCTTCATCGCGCGCGACGACCGGAAAGACATCATCGTGCCCGGTCGCTCCGGGGCGCAAGCCGGTTGGTTCACGCCC
>DATAPM010000222.1:0-9707 GCA_036265225.1 Vulcanimicrobiaceae bacterium | reverse complement strand
GCGTACGGCCGACGTCGCCGCCGCCGGTGTTTCAATCCTCTCAACTCAAGAATTCACGCAAGGCGTCATAGATCGGCTCTAACGCCGACACACTGCGGTCAAGGCGCGGCGCTACCATCGCGCCATGGATGGCATCGCTTGGGCTGCGAGCGCAATGGTGGCCGCCCGCACGCGTTTGGAAATCGCCACTGAGAACCTTGCCAACGTTTCTACCGATGGTTTTGCGCGGATTGCGGCTCGAGGTTTTTTAACCAAGCGCGGCGCGCGTATCGAACGCTCGCCCGAACGCCGTCAAGGCAGTCTTCGACAGACCGGCCGCGATCTCGACTTGGCGATACTCGGCGACGGGGCTTTCGCGCTGCGCCGGCCCGGCGGCGGCCTCGTGCGCAGCCGCGCCGGCGCCTTCGTGCGCGCTGCCGGCGGCACGTTGCGCGACGCCTTCGGCCGAACGCTCTTGGGATCAAGGGGCCCGCTGCATTTTCCGCCGGATGCGCGCCTCGACGAACGGGGACGCGTCATTGTCGCCGGTCGCTGCGTAGATGCGCTGCCGCTCCCGACGCGCAGTCGCGTGCAAAGCGGCTTTCTCGAAGGTGCGGGCGTGAACGCGATCGGCGAGATGATCGACGTCATGGCGGCCGAGCGCGCTTTCGAGAGCGCGCAGAAGATCGTGACGGCCATTGACGCGACGCGCGAAAAGTCGGCGCAAGCCGCGCGGGTCGGATAGTATGGATCGCGCGCTCTTCGCCGCTGCGAGCGGCATGGCGGCTCAGCAGCGCAATCTCGACACGATCGCCGACAACTTGTCCAACGCCGGGGTCGTCGGGTTCAAGGGTTCGGCACAAACGTTTGCCGAGCTCGTCGCGCCCGGTGAAGGCGGGTTGGGCACCGTGGCACTCGGTGCCCGCGTGCTCTTCACGCAAGGCAAGCTCGCGCGCAGCCCGGGCCCGTTCGATCTGGCGATCGATGGCCCCGGATTCTTCGCGCTCAACGACGGCTCGGGACGAGTCTTTTACAGCCGCGACGGCCAGTTCGCCCGCGCGTCCGATGGGACGCTGCGGAATGCGCAGGACCTGCGACTGACGGGCATCCGCATACCCTCCGACGCGCTCTCAGCAACGGTTGCGAGCGACGGAAGCGTACGCGCGACGTTTACCGGCGGCACGCGCGTCATCGGGCACGTTCGTCTTGCCGAGTTCGCCGCGCCGGAGCGGTTGCGCGCGGCCGGCGGCGCCCTCTTTGAAGCGACCGGTGAATCGGGGCCGGCACGCCGGGTCGCGCCGGGCGCGCAGCACGGGCCGCAGCTACGCTTCGGCATGCTTGAGGAGTCCAACGTCACCATCATCGAGGCGATGATGCAGATCCTTGCCGCGCAACGTGCCTACGAGGCCAACGCCAAAGGCGTGCAAACAACAAGGCAACGGCGCAGGGGCGTCGTATCTCGCCGGGATGGAGCAACGAAGGCGAGTAGCTATCTACGCTCGGGTCAGCGGTGCAGCCCAAGCGAAGCGTGAACTTTCTATCCCCGAGCAGATTCGTACTGTTCGTGAGTTTTGCGAACAACGCGGCTGGAAAGTTGTCGAAGTTTTTGAGGACCCTGGCAAGACGGGCTCCGAAACGGTCAACAGGCCGGGGCTCCAGCGTATGCTGGCTGCCGCGCTCTCAAAGGCTCGGCCGTTCGATCTGATCTTAACGCGAGATCAGGCGCGGTTCGGTCGTTCGACCGAGGACGTTGCCCTGCGGGAACGACTCCGCACGCGCGGCGTTGGAGTGGACAACATACTAAATCCGACTGGCGATATGGACGCATCGCTTACCCCCGGCGGTGAACTGATCGAGTCTATACAGTCATCGGTAGATGTCTACCAGCGTAAGAGTTCAACGGTTCTCATGATCGCCGGTCAGAAGGCGAAGGCTAAGAAGGGCGAACTTGCCGGCGCACAAGCGACCTGTTACGGGTATCGGCAGGAGTGGCTATCGGCCGGCGGCGCTTCACGTCCGGTTCGCGTGCCGAAGATCGACAAACAGAAGGCGCGTATCGTTCGCGAAATGTTCCGCCGCTATATCGCGGGAGACTCGCTGAAGAAGATCAAACGCTGGCTTGATGAGTCCGGACTAGCCGCACCGCGAGGCAGAGAATGGTGGGAGCCGACGGTACGGAAGATACTCTCGAACGAGACCTACCTCGGTAGGGTGGTATACGGCAAGATCAAGAAAGTGAAGCACCCCGTCACGCGAAACCCCGTCAACACGCGGAATGACGGCGAGGTGATCCGCGTCGATAACGCCTTCCCGGCTATCATTGACCAGGAAACCTTCGATAAAGCCCAAGCAATCCTCAGCCGTAACGAAAGCACTCGTCCCCAGGGCGGACATCCGGGGAACACCTTACGCGGTATCGGGAAGTGTACGGTCTGCGAAAAGCACCTGGCGCACCAACGCAACACGAATACCAACAAGTGGTACTACATGTGCGGTGACGTCAAGCAGAAAGGCGCACGTAGGGCGGACCCTGCCTGCAAAGGGATTCTACAAGCGGAGTACGTTGACGAAGTAGTCAGGCTGTTCCTGACCCGTGTGCTCTTGACGAAAGCCACGGATCTACGAGCACAGGTCGAACGCTACAATGCTGCCGCCACTCAGTTGGTAGGTCTGTCCGCCACGGAGCCACTTGAGTTGGCCCTTCGAGAACATGAAAGGACGATCGCGAATCTTGTCGGTGCCATCGGCAAGTCCGGAGGTACGCCAGCGCTGCTTGACGCTTTGGAGAAGGCCGAAGTCCGCCTTGCCGACCTTCGCCAGAAGCTCACTGCGATAACAGCGACCGCGAGCGTGCCAACCGTAGACCTCGGCGCCGTTATGGAGGCACGCTCCTTGATCAAGGACGTGCTTCGCAAGGGCGACCGCAAGCATATGCGTGCGATACTTGCTGCGATCGTGGCGGAGGTGCGCTGCGATTGGAGCAAACGCAAGAGCCCCGACGTGCAGTTCAACTACCTGTTTGAGGACGCGCACGCAGAACCGGCTCGGTTCGACATGAGTCCGGAGGAGCACGACCAATGGCAGGCGGTGATAAAAGCAATGGGTTCTAACTTCCGGTCATCGAGAGCTTCGTCCACCAAGTCCGGAAGGCGCGGTTCGTATATGTCTATCACGATGCCCAGGACGCCGCTGACGTTCGTCCCTAAGTGGTCACTTGACGCAGCGGGTCGGGCGGCTGAAGCCGCTGTTAAGGAGATATCGGAGGCGCTTGCGAGCCCCACAGGCTCTTAGGGCTTTACGCCGCTGAGAAGCTAACGTGGGTTAGCCTGTTATAATAGTGATATGGTGTACTCAAGTGAGCCGTGGTGGGTCACGGTAATAAGATTGCTGATAAACCCCGGGACCGTACTCGCCATATTGGTTATCGTAATGTTCCGGCGACAGATTGCCGAGCAGATCGGTAAGATACGCGGCTTTTCTGCTGCTGGGGTTAGCGCCGACTTGGCTGGAGTACAAGAGTCGAGCAAGACCGCAGAAATAAGTGCGTCAATAACACCAACGGAAATATCGTCGACTACCGCTGCTGCAGCACCGACAACGGCCGCGGAAGCGGGAATGTGGATGCTTCCGGGGCTGGTTGCAACGTCCCATGCTGGAGCCGAGACCGTCAAGATGCTCAACCCGGACTTTCACAAGGATACGCCGATCGAAAGATTGGCTCGATATTGGGCTGCATCGTGGGGTCTCGAACACACGTACTGGGTTATTTTTGGCACTCAGTTGCAGATTGTACAAAAAGCAAATACCGGTTCGGTTACGACGGCTTTTGTGCAGGAGCAGTACAACAAATCCGCAGCCCTCGGCAACAATCAATCTTTTGAGCAGTATCTCGGCTTCCTCACGAGCAGTCAGTTGCTAAAACAAGGGACGGGGGATACGTTCGTCATTACGATTACCGGTCGGCAGTTACTCATGTACATTACGTTGCAAGGTTACACGCTCCTCAAGGGACTTTAGGGCGTATTGAAGAACATACGTTCGCAAGCTAAAATGGCCGGGAATCCCTAGTCTTTTTGAAAGGGGCTATCTGATATGCCTACTTACGAAGAAGTCTACGCGACGACATACAAGCCGGGAGACACCGTCCAAAAATCCGGAATCTACAAGGTTCTGCATGACCCAAAGCACACGCAGGAGCACGAAGTCACCGTCGTCTTTGGGAAAAAGTTTCCGCCGTGCCAAAGTTGCAAGCACCCGCGGTTTAAAGCGGTGAAGCTAGCTCAACATATTGAGCAAAACGAACACTTCAAGTAACATACCACTTGAAAGCAGCAGATGAAGCATTACGTAATCATCCATCAAAAAAACCGTTTGCCGGACCTCTATGACGAATACCCAAGCGCCGAAGAAGCTCGTAATGCGATCGAACAGATTGCAACCAAGGCTGGAAATACGATCATCGGCTCTGTAGTCACCCCGTCGAAGAATGTCGCCTTCAGTGCATCGGACTTCGCGGGTGCGGTGTATAAACCGGACTACTCCGATGAAGCTGGAGGAGACGGTGACGCCTTAGCTTGAGTCAGCGGCGTGGCCAGATCAGTAAGCACGTAGTGAACGAACTGTTTACCCAACTCAGTCAGCACGTAGGGCTTGGTGGCTTCGAAAGCTGACTCGTACACCGAACTCGACTGGCCAGTGCTTCGACGCTGCGGCTGTTGCTTAACGAAGTGCCCCAGAGCGTCTGTCTCCCGGTGTTGGCGTATTACCCGGCCAGTGCTCAGATCGTGAAGCAAGAGTCTAAACAGATCGGCCTCCTCTGAGTCGTCTCGCGGCACGCTACCTCTGAGGTTCGTCCAGATTTCTCGCCTTGTTATTCCAGGCTGCTTATACACCTCACCTATCACAGAGAAGTGAAACTCGTGATATCGGTCGATCCAATCCAAGAACATACGAACCAAGTCATCCTGTGCGATGTTTAGGCCGCCGGCGTTTGTTATCAACTTTCTAAGCATCTGCTTCTTCTCATCGGTCTCCGCGTGATCCCATTGCGTAAAAGTCTTTCTGACGAGTGACATGTATTCCTCAGAGTTGACACGTTCTTCAACGCCGTCTCCGAACGACTCAAATCGTTCGAACATCTCTTGGAGACTTCCGGCGACCTCTCTAAGTTTATCCTCGTGTACTTTCACCCACCAATACATCGCGCGATAACTGCTGTCCTGAGAGTTTTCCTGCGCCAGAGTTGTCGCGGCGTTCATTACAATACCTACCCAGGGCAAACTACTAAGGGCCGCCATTGCGACCCGGGCGTATTTTGACCACTGACCGCCGGTTATGCGAGCGACTACCGCCTGTTCCTCATCACTTAAAGGGACAGCCAGGCCTGTCAGATCGGCGCCGCTACTATCTTGTGTCATGGGACTATTCTAGCTCCTGACGGCCGTATAATCACGACTTTCTGAGGAAAGCCCCCAGGGCGATTACATTCCGGCGGTTCATAGCACGCGCGTGCCGACCTACGGTGAAAAGGTCTGACCTACCCGGTGGCGATCACTAAAATATTTTCCACCACCAAAGTCACGTCTGCCCGGTATAAACTTGCAAAACGCAGTGTCACTTTTTACGCTTAAAAATAACAATGGCTAGCAACGTCTAACAGAAGCGACTTGATAAAAACCTATATGCCATAAGGGTTTTTACGCTTGCCTGCCCTTGCGGTGACACTTCCACTTGTGCTAACCTGCGGTCGAACCAACTCGGTTCAGAAAGCGAGTAGACAATGGACAAGATCGAAACGCCGACCCGCTCAGCACTTTGGAACGCCGTGATCGAGCGGCACAGAGCTAAGATCGACGAGTGGCCGATGGACCACCCGGAGCGCAACGGCTTCATCGAAGGTCTGCACGACGGGATTACATTCGCGAGCCAGCGTCTGGGCGTTCGCTCCGAGTAGACACGTCGGCCGGCAGACCCTCAAGCTCCGCATGTAGCGCGGAGCTTTTGCTTTGCTCAACTTCGCTTCGGCGTCTTCACCAACCAGAACGACTCGCCGTCGATCACGACCTTCCGGCGTTCTTGAGTTACCTGAGGGCTGAACATGCCGCCAGTATCGTTGTAGAACTTCACTAGCCAAGCCATGACGTATGCCCGCGCCTCGGGAGTCAACTGGCTTGAGGGCGTCCTTGATCTTGGCGACGGCGATCGAATCGTTCTCGGGATAGCTATATTGAGGCGGTCGGGCCATAAGGCGAACAGGTGTTCGATACACCGGGTCAAATGCCCACCTTTGGCGGGGCGCCGCCAAGCTCGCGCTGGAAAGATTAGAAGTGGGCCGCGCGACGGTCCATAAGTATTGACACGGGTTACCTCGTTTGGCTATAATGAGGAGTTGTGGTACTTGACAGGAGTTAGGGAGCCTCAGTATAATAGATAGTGAAGGTGGCCGCCTCGGGCGGCCCTAGTCATGTCCTGACCCCCTGGTGCGTCGCGATCGGCGCCCGCCCGCAAAGTCCAGCGGCGCTAAACGGCAAGGTCTCGCGTCCGACCGATTTGGGCGCGACCCGAATAGGAACCCCGTGAAGATCATCGACTCACCGGCCTGCGCGATCTGCGCGGTGCGGCGGCTTGGCTAAGCTGCGCATCTGCCCTTGCGACACTCCGTTCGAGCCCACCAACAACCGGCAGCAGTACTGCTCACCCGAACACAAGCAACGCGCCAACGACGCGCTAAGAGGTAAGTCCAAGCCTCTAACGGTGGAACGGATTCCCCTAATACTCTATAGAGGGGGAACTCGCTATGTCGATCGCTCTGCGCATCGGCCGCTCCGGCGAGGCGAGGTGGGCGAGTTGTTCTGCCGACAGTGTGACGTGTTCCTCGGCTTCGTCCGTGACGGCACCTTCACCGGGGCGCACCGCATAATGGGGAAGCGCGTCCAGTGCAGCTATTGCTTCGAACACCAGGGAGAGCCGGTTTTGACTAAGACTAATCATGCGCTCCCGCTGGGCATACCGCAGATCGACGCCCCGGCGCCGACACGGTATTCGAGCAGCGTGAGTTGGACGCTGACCTACGACGAGGACGGTAGAATCACCGCGGCTATCTGCGAGGTGACCGAAGTCGCCGAGGCAGCATAGCTCAACTTTTTCATCTAGCGTTCAGTTTCCGGACTGCCCTTGGAATGGCGGATCCGGAGCCCCCATCGACCGCTCCAAGACGGGGGTGGGGAGCAGTGAGCGGGCCGTCCCTTCGGGGGCGGCGCTCCTGCGCTAAGTTCCAAAAATGTAGACGCCCGTCGAGTCCGGAGTAGTGACCGGCCATGATTCCTTGGCCCGGCCCGCCGCGTGCGTCTTCTGCCTTGTTCGCGAGGCATATCCACTCCGGAGTGGCGCGAAATACCGCCACGCCCATAAGCTGGTTTGTCGATATCACCGGCTTGTGGGTTCGAGCTGCTCCCTTTCTATGCGCTCGGGAGTAGTTCTCACCTCGGTTCCGAGGGGGTGCGTCGTTGTTCTCGGAGACCGCGGGACATAGCTCCTGCGGTGTTTTACCGCTACGACGTGACATGGGTTCGGCTGGTGTTCAGCCGTCATTACAGCCGGGCGTTTCGACAATGCGCCACTCCCCATGACGGCTACTTCCTTTGCGAGCCATCGCGGCTTCAATAAACAAGACTTCAGATATGAGTTTCAATAATGCAAAACGTAGTTTCCGGGCTTCGGCTCATGCGGGTACTTACCGGTAACCCGCTCCGAACCGTCGCTAAAGAATGTGCCATGACGGTCGGTCATCTTTCCGCTGTCGAGAAGACGTCACGAACGCCGGCCCCAAGGCCAGGGCTGCACTAGCACGTTTTTATGACGCGCCCTGGCCTATGCTCGCACGGTTTTTCGACGCCACTTCGCTAGCGCAAAGCATTGTAAACAAGTACACCAAAAAAGAAAGCCAGACATGAATCCTGAAAAACATTGGAAGCCGAACGGCATGGATGAAAATGCGGCAAGAGCCGCCCGAGACGCTTGCACTAGCGAGTTTGCACCGCCGGACGTTTCCATAATGGAACGCGCCGACGAGGCCCGAACTCTCGTTGAGCGGCAACGTATCCTTTTCGAAAAGCCGCTAGACTCAATCGCTAGCCGGACGCGTTTATCGGTTCAGAGACTCCGAGAGATCGAAGGCGGCGCTCAACCTACTCCCAATGAGGCGGCAAACATCGGCAAGGCGTTGCAGCTCCCGGCGGAGTTCGTGGGTAAACCGAACACCTCGGAGACGCGGCGTGCGCTTCGCATGAGGGTGATCTATTAATGACCGTTCTCGATCGACGGATTCTAAAGACGCTGCTTGAGGATGCCGGCTACTCTCAAAAGCAGATCGCGGAGAAGCTCAAGGTCCCGCAGAGTGCCGTAACACGTTCGTTACTCGCTTTCAAGCAGCGCGGCATGGTCGAGCTTGGGTCCAAAGGCAAGCCGCCGCGACTTTCTTTGTTCTCGAAGATCGCCCAGCTTGAAGAAGCCGCGCGCGATCTACTCCGACCCGTGCTTGAGGCTGCATTGTGACCGCAGAATTTCAACTTCGATTAGACCAAGAAATCATGACGGGCGCGTCGAGTGCTCGGATTGCCCGCCGACTAGAGATCAACTGCACGACGGTTCGCCGGCGCCGGTCGGTCCTCGCCGCTAGCGGCGTCATTTTGCCAGCTCCGCGCATTGGGCGCGAGGACTCCGATGCAACCAACAGCCGAGCGTAAAAAGACTATTGGCGAGATCGCCATTGAAACAGCTACCAAGAAACGAACGACGGCCGCACGACTTCTCCGGCAAGCCGATGAGCTTGAGGCGAAGGGAACCGCCTACCTTGGTGAGACCGAAGCTGAGGAACTAGAGCGGCTCAACAGTTGGAGCAGCTTCCTTCGGCAGCAGGCGAAACACGCCAAATGGCTCGGGAAGAAGTGCAAGTCGCCCTCGACCTACACGCACGCGATGCAACTCCTACGCTATATCGTGAAGCGACAACGAGCCAGCGAAGAAGCGGGGCACGGCGACTTTGTTGAGATACCGTCGGAGACCCTTGCAAAACGGATGCGGCTATCCGAGAGCTACGTCCGTCGCCTGATCGTGCTGCTCCAAGGTAAGCCGGTGAGAATCAAAGATAGACGCCTCGTCAAATACAAGCAAGGCTTCCGAGTTTTCGATGGCTTCGGGTCCGACCGTTTCGCGGAGGTAGGCCCTCCACTTGAAGTCATTAACGGAGGCCGGCGGGGCAACACGTTCTACGTCGTCAAACCGGAGTTCACCTCGACGGATGAATGGTGACCGAAGTGGATTGGCGCTACGTTATCCGCTACGTATTATCCGCTACGTTACGTAGCGAGTAAATCACGCAACCGCCTGTACAGGCTACGCCAATCTCGCATACCGCTGCAACGAAGTAGATAACAAACGGAGGTTCCGGAGTCACCGCATTGGGTGACGCAGCGAACCGGAGTAGCGGAGCGTGGGTGAAGCCCATGCGAACGCTTCGTGAGTGCCAGAAGATCGACGGTACAGGCGTGCCCGTCCTGTATGTTTTGCTAGCACGCCCAGCGGGGAGCCGGAGGCGGACGCCCGTCGATTCTTGAGCGTCACCGTCGCAAGCCGGGGCAACAAACCGAAAGTCCCCGGCTTGTTCCTCACCGTCGCTAACAGAGGGGTCCACTTCCCAACGATACGGTAACGGATTCCAGCCCCCAGGA
>DATAPM010000221.1:0-7823 GCA_036265225.1 Vulcanimicrobiaceae bacterium | reverse complement strand
ATATTTGGTACCCCTCGTATCGATGGTCGAGGTCTTTGGGAACTTTCAACGGCACTTTGGTCAGCGCTATCTTGCCTTTGGCGATATGTGGCGTGCAACCGTTCTCTTTGGCGACCTTGCCGGAGATCGTGCCGTCGCCACCGGGAAACGTCGCGAAGAAGTCGTTGAAGGAGCGGTTCTCTTGGACGATTAGCACCACGTGCTTGATCGGGCTTGTCCCGCTGCGCCCGTGGCCGCTTCCCTTCGCTGCCGGCGGGACGCCCGAAAGCGACGACGGGCTGCCCCCGCACCCGGCGAGCGCCAGACCCATGCCCAGTAAGAAAAAGACGCCGGCCCGACCCCGCATGAACGCTCCTCTCCGTTGCTGTGGCGCGGCTATTCGACGGCTCGCTTCCGCGCCGCCTTCCTTAACGAGCCGCGGCTTACCGATTGACCAAGCGGTTGCAGCGGCGCGTTTTGCAACGTTACCTTCGGACGCCCGCCTGACGGAAACGGCCAGAAATCGAAACGGCTGGAACAGCTGACGTTAGCGCCGACGATGGTGACGGGCGAGCTCCCCGGAACCGGCACGACGAACGGCTGCATCACGTCGGCGTAATCGTGCGAACAATCGTCGTTCAGATGGATCCGCCCGACAATGCTCGCCTTAAAGTTGGCAACCGTCGTGCGAAAGATGACCGTGGTATTCTTATTGTCGGAGTTCTGATCGGTAATGCCGACATACTTGCCGTCCCATAGCGCCGCGCCGGCGAAATGAATCGTCGCACCCGGCATCGAGACTGTGTGTAACGTCCCGCCGCCCTTGATGAGCTCGGCGACGGAAAATAGCCCGTTCTTGGCCTGCCCCTCGACGAACAGATTTCCCTTATCGTCGTACGCCGGCGGCCACAGATAGTAGAGCGCAGACAACGTGTGGGTCGTCGGCTGGCCGGTGCCTCCCTTCCAGATCTGCACGCTGCCGGCGCCGCTCTTTCCGGTAAAGTTCGAGACAGCCAGGTCGCCATTCGTGTGGTTCACGGCACAACCGATTGGATATCCGGTGGTCTGCAGCCGTTTTGTCGGCTTTTCGGCGGCGTGTGCGTACTCCGCGATCGCGAACCCGCCCGCTTCCGCGATCCACACCTGGCCCGTCGCCCCGATGCACTGGCCGTACGGCTCGCGCAAGCCGGTCAGCTTGCCGGTCAGTGTCTTGGATGCGTAGTTATAAATGAAAACGTCATTGGTATCCCAGTCCGACACATAGAGAAGGGCGGTCGAAACGTCCACGCCGGGCGCAATCCACGATGGCCCCCCGTCCGGCCGTTGCGGCGGCGCGACGTAGTGCGGCAAACTCCGCGCAGCGAGCCATCCGAGCGACGCCCGCGGCACGGGAGGCTGAACGCCGCCAAAGCTGCATCCGGCAAGCAGTAGAGCGGCAACGCAACAAATTTTCATGCCGGATTCGGCGTTCGCTCAGTCGAAAGAATTTCACTTGCTGCTTCAAGGGAGGTTGCCATTGTTTACTTTGAGGACCCTCTTGGCCCCCATCCTGGCGAGCGTGATTCTGCTAACGGGCTGTGCCGGCGGTACGAGTGCCGCCTCGCATGGTTCGCTGCTCTTGCCGAGCACGCTACACCGGGGTTCGGGCACCTCACAGTCTATCCAACATATCGTTATCATCGTTCAAGAAAATCGCAGCTTCGACGATTTCTTCGCGACGTTCCCCGGCGCTAACGGCGCGACCGTTGGCCGCGTCAAGAACGACTGCGATCCGAGCAGTCCGTCGTGCACACCGTATTACTACCTACCGTTGAAAATGGCCGGGCTCAAGTCCAACAGCCTCGGCCACGAGCACTTCTCGTTCAAAAAAGAATACGACAACGGATTGATGGACGGCTTCCCGCTCGTCAAGATGGCACTCAAGAAGGGGAAGAAAACCAAGGCCGGCCTGTATCCCTATCGGTACGTCAATCCCAGCCTCATCAAGCCGTATTGGGACATCGCCAAGCAGTACGTTCTCGGCGACGACATGTTCACCACGCAGAGCAGCGGCAGCTTCAGCAACCATGGCGCGATCATCGCGGGGGGCATGCCGGTTAACGACGACAACGTCATCGACTTTCCCAACCCGTCGAGCTGGGGTTGCGACGCTAAGCCCGGCACCGTCACGTCTCTGATTGGGCCGCAGGGCGGCTACTTTCGTGATAAAGGGCCGTTCCCGTGCTTCAGCTACGCCACCATCGTCAGTTTGCTCGACTCGGCGCGTTTGTCGTGGCTTTATTTCACCAACACGTCCGGCTCCCACGTGTGGAACGCGTTTGAGGCAATCAGCTCCGTGCGCTACGGCCCGGAATGGACGAACAACATCGTCACGCCGGAGGCCGCCATCTTTCAAACGATTCAAAACGGCCAGCTTCCCAACGTCTCGTGGGTGATTCCCGACGCGGTACAGTCCGACCACCCCGGCAATCACTCCGACACCGGGCCGTCGTGGGTCGCCAACATCGTCAACGCGATCGGCACAAGCCCCTATTGGGCGAACACGGCAATCATCGTGACCTGGGACGACTGGGGCGGGCAGTACGATCACGTTCCGCCGCCGCAGCTCGACGGCCAAGGCTTAGGCATGCGCGTCCCGCTGCTGATCGTCTCACCATACGCGCGCGAACGATCCCCGAGCACACCAGGCTACGTCTCGCACACGCAATACGAGTTCGGCAGCATCTTGAAGTTCATCGAACAGAACTGGGGCCTGGCGAGCCTCGGCAGAACCGACGTCCGAGCCAACAGCCTGATTGACAGCTTCGACTTCACCCAACCGCCACGCACGTTCACCAAAATCCAAACGAAGTACTCAATCAAATACTTCGAACACCAAAAGGCCTCCGGTCTCCCCGTAGACGACGAATAAAGCTAGCGAACGTAGCGCTTCGCTTTGGTAATCAGAGCGGAGCCCTACCTACGGAACTTAATACGGCTTTCCGTTGCTTAGCGCAATCCCCTGAACTGGCCCGGACTCGGTGACGTCAAGTTTTTCGTGAAGGACGTTCGGACTGCCGTTGGGGTTGAGCAACGGGTAAGGCGATACGTAGATCGTCCCCATGCTGAAGGTCGAGACCAAGATTTTGTGCTCGTTGGCCGTGAGGGCGAGTTCCGTTGGGGTTTGCGGCACCGGGACCTCGAGCACGGGGGACGTGTAGCCCGGCGGGAAGACGTCGATGCGGTTGGTACCGTCGGTCTCGACCGCCAAGATCGTTCCTGCGCTGCTGACCTGCACGCCCTGCGGCGAATTGAGCGTCATGCCGATGACTTGCCCTTGCGTAGATCCGGGCGCAAACTTCTCGATGCTTCCTCCATTGTAGAAGCGATAAGCGACGTACAAGTTCCCTTGCGCGTCGAAATCCATACCGTCAGCTTCACGACCCAGCGTCTGCAGCACTTCGTGCGCGTCGGTGCTGCCCGCTAAGTACTCGACAACGGTCCCGTTGTTGGCATTACTCACGAACAAGTCGCCCTGCGCGTCTACAATCGGGTAGAGGGGCCGGTCCAAATTCTGGGAGTACACCACTGACGCACTCGTCGAGCCGCGCAAATATTTTGTTACGGTGTTGTTGGACTGGTTCGCTACATAGAGATTACCGTTGCCGTCGACGCACAAACCGTACGCCCCGCTGATTCCGTCGGTAATCTCCCCCAATGGCTCGGGATTGCGCCCGCGCTCGGGAAAGATCAGTACGCTCGAGTTTGCCGCGACGTAAATCACGCGCCCTATCTTAGCTGCCGCAGACATCCATCCACGGCGCTTCGGTCCTCGGTAAACCGCCGGCGGCGGCGATTCGACGGCGCGCGCCGCGCGCACGCCCCCAAACTCCGTAGCCGTTGAAGGTGCGGCGTCGTCGCGGCCGCCGCACGCAGTGAAAGCCAGCGCGACGACAATCGCGCCTGCGGAAACAACATCACGTCTCATAGTCACGCACCTCATCATCGGCTGATCGCCACGCCATAGGCGCCGTCGAAGTGTTTAACCTTGTCGGTGGGCGAGCCGGCCTTGGGATATCTGTAGAGGCCGACGACGTTACGATTGGCATCGGGCGCGATTACGAACCAGGCCTCGATCCAGAAGCCCACGACGTCCTGCGCCCGATCGAAGACCGTGGTGCCGGCGACATGACCGGTCGCCCCTGTGAGGCGATAGATTCCCGAAGCGACCTGATTCCCAAACTCCTGGTCGCCGACGGCAATGTGGTGTCCATCCCAGCGAATATTGCCCGGAAAATATATCGTCGAACTGACCGTGATATCGGTAAAGGTATCGCCATCTTTAGGGAGCTCGGCAAAGCGGAAGTTGCCGTCGGTATCGCGCCCGTCGACGAATAGGTTCCCTTGATTGTCGTATCCGCAGAAATACATGTAATAAATATTCGGGTCGCTGTACAATGCCGGCGTCCCCGTCGCATTCGTGTAAACCGCGACGCTGCCGGGGCTGCCGTTCAGGGCGTAGACGTTGGTCACGGCTAACTTTCCCGTCACGGTGTCAACCGAACATCCGAGCGGATACACGTTGTCGTCGCTCAGCTGCGCGATCGGACTCTGGCCGCCGTGCGCGTACTCGACAACGCCGGCACCCAAGTTATTGACGATCCAAACGTTGCCCCGTTTGTCACTGCACACGCCGTCGGGGCCCTTAAAGCCGGTGAGCTTTCCTACGATTTGATTGTTCTGATAAACGATAACGTCGTCGTCGTGATAGTCCGAAACATAAAGCAGCCCGCACGGTGGAAGCACTTGTTGGACCGAACAGCGCGCTTGAGAGAGAAGACGCATCCACGAACGGCCACGGTCCGGGTGCATCGCGCCCCCTCCGTGCGCCGCGCCGCTGGGGTCGACTCGGCCGGAAACGAGAAGCGGCGTCGCACTGTATCCAGCGGGCGTGGTGGCGCCACATGCCGCCAATACTATCGCCGCCATAGCGGCGGCGACGGCGGCTTTTAGGGGGGAAGCTGCCATCCTAGAAATCTCCTATCGCCCCTGCGGGCGCGCAACCAATTGCGACTTTTACGAGCATTCCCCTCCCATCCCAACGCCACCCCAAGCCTATCGCGGAGCGACCCGAGAAACAGGATGGCCCGCGAAGCCGTACCAATGCAAACAACGCTACGGAGGCATTTGTGAAGAGACTCGCGTTACTCGTGCTCGCAGCCGGCTTAGCCGGCGCCGCCCCTCCGCCGTCGAGCCAGGCGAGAGCGGCCGCGTTTTACGACGAGATTGCAAAACAACGCACCGATGTCGGCTTTGCGGGAGGTACTTTCACCGGCCCCGGCGCCGGCGTCATCGCCAAAGCCGTCGAGGGCACGCAGTACGTAATGATCGGCGAAGACCACGGCATCGCCGAAATCCCCGCGTTCTCAACCGCGCTCTGCCGAACGGTCGCGCCTCAGGGTTATCACACGCTCGCCGTCGAGACCGGCCCGTCGACCGCGCGAGTTCTCGGCGCCGCGCTCGCAACGCAAAACCCGCCGGCAAATATCGCCGCATACGATGCGCAGCACCCATTCTCGATCGCTTTCTACGATTTCAGCGAAGAGTTCGCGTTCTTACAAGCGTGCCGCCAAGCGATGGGCGTTGACCGATTCGCGCTCTGGGGACTCGACCAAGAGCTGATGGGCTCGAGCGGCGCACTTCTCGCCGCCACCGCCGCCGCCATTCCACCGGCGCAAAGCGCAGCAAAGGCACAGCTCGAGCAATTCCAAGCCGAAGACTCCGCCGACCTCGCCAAGGCGATGAAATCCGGCAGTCCCGGCGACATGTCGATGGTCAACCTGAAAGAGACCGATCTAGCCGCCCTAAAGACTCAGCTGAATGCCGCCGGCATTAGCACACCGCAACTGGACGAGTTCATCGTCAGCGAAAACATTTACCACGAAAACACGATGGGCGACCAAAAGTCGAACCTCGACCGTACGCAACTGCATCGCTACCATTTCGTCGCCGGCGATCGCGCTGCGTTCGCCAATACCGGCGACCATCCGAAGGTGCTGGTGAAAATGGGGGCCTACCATCTTTTCGAGGGGATCAGCATGCTCGGCGACCGCGAACTCGGAAACTTTCTTGCGGAATACGCGGCGCTCCAAGGGCAAAAGACGCTCAACCTCCTCGTGCTCGGCGCTAAGGGCGAACAGCTTGCCTTTGCCGGCATGGGACGTCCCTACGCACCCGTGCCCCTCGACTTGCTGCACGATAAGCGCGCCGACTTCGCGTTCTTAGCGCCGTTCTTCAAAAACCTCGGAGCGACGCCGGTGCTCTACGATCTACGCGAGCTGCGCCGCCCCTTCGCCCGCTCGGGGTTCCAGAGCGTCGACCTCTCCCACGTGATCGACGGCTACGATCTGCTCGTGGTCATCCCAACGCCGCACCCCTCTCACCAGGTTTCGTAACTGAGCTAGCCTGCGAACCTTTTGAGGGATCTTTGACGCCGCGACCGGCGTTTCGAAGTAGAGTAAGACGCATGAGAAATCTCTCTCGAGCGCTTAGTGCGCTGGTCCTTGCCGTCGTTGCGACAACTCTGATCGCCGCAGCCCCGGCGCAGCGATCCGACGACCGCTGGCCGCGCTTCTCTCCCGACGGCCGGAGCATTGCTTTCATGACGACGCGGAACGCCGCATTCGACGCGTATGTGATGAACGCCGACGGCACCGGCCAGCGGCGTCTCGCGCCCGCGCTAACCCTGCCGGCGGGATACGGCGGCGTCTCGTGGATGCGCGACGGCAGCATTTTGGCAACCGTTTCTCGCCCCACGCTGGCGAGCGGCGCCGACAACGGTTTGTCGGCCATCGACTTCACCACGTTCGGCATAAACGGCACCGGCGGACGCACGTTGTACGCCGGCATCAACGGCGAGCGCCCCAACGCGTCGCCGGTCAACGATCTCGTCGTTTTCGAACAAGAACATGGACCGTATCAAGCCAACCCCGCCATCGACATCTACACATTTTCGCCGGCCACGCTCTCGCTTTCGATGCTGACCCATGGCGACGGTCAGTACATACAGGCGGCCTGGTCGCCCGATGGATCCCGCGTCGCATACTCGTGCTCGACGGCAAAGCAGCCGTATCAGATTTGCTTGATGCAAGCCGACGGATCGGCCGTTCGCGCGCTTACGAGCGGTGCGGCATCGCATGAGTGGGCGACGTGGTCGCCCGATGGCAAACGGATCGCGTTCTTTGCCGAAATCCAAAAAGAGGGCCACGTTGACGCGAGCATCGGTATCGTGGGGTCGGATGGGAGCAACGAACACCTTATAACGGGCCACTCGGGAATACGTCGAGACGAAACGCCGTCGTGGTCGCCTGACGGCCGTAAGATCGCCTTCCAAACGGATCGGCTCGGTCACGGCTTTCGTATCGCCGTCATGAATGTAGACGGAACCGGCGTTACGATGTTGACTCAGTAGCCGCGCGAAGCGCTTAGCGCGTAATCACCATAATCGCAGCGCACACCAAGAAGATCGTGAGCGCCACGTCAAAGACGTTGAGTTTCGATTGCTTTATTGAGTTAAGGATCACGTACTAGTAACGCAGGAAACGGGCAAGAAAGTTCCCGCCGGCTCACCCGCTCTGGACGGCAGGGGAAGCCGGTTTGAACGCCCGCCCTTAGTGGGAACAAGCGAGCAGAAGGCTCGCCGCGCCTTCGGTCATCCTTCGTGTTGCCGCGAAAGAGAGCAAAGCATGCGTCCCCTATTCATCGTTGGACTCTCGGCTGCGCTGCTGCTGGTGCCGTGCACCGCTTCCGCAAAAGTTGCGTCGGCGTTCGGCATCGTCGTTCAGCGCTGCGTCGTCCTGGAAAAC
>DATAPM010000220.1:0-8630 GCA_036265225.1 Vulcanimicrobiaceae bacterium | reverse complement strand
TAACGCTGCGGGAGGCCGAGATTCGATCGCTGGTATTGCTCGGACTAAAGAATCGCGAGATTGCCAATCGCCTCCGACTCAGCGAACGCACCGTCGGCCATCATCTGGAGTCCATTTTTAGCAAGAGTGGCGTGCGGGCGCGCTGGCAGCTCAGCCAGGAAACTGGTGGTATCGACGCGGACACGCTTGGATGACGCAAGAGCGTTCGGACATCTTTCCGCGCCGGCATGTAGGGCGTTATTTCGAAGACCATGCCCTTGTTATTCGCGCCACCGTCATGGGTGGTGCCGCAGAGCGTACCGTTCCACGCGAGCGATTCAGACACAGAGGAAGCCCAACGCTGACGATCCCGGACGGGAATTCGTTAAGCGTGGCCATTTCGGTCGCCCCATCGCGCTCGCGCGCTGTCTACTAGCGAGGACCGCCCTTGGTGGAACCGAAACGCCCGCGGAATCGTTATAGCGTCGAAAAGCATATCGTTGGAGGCGGAATAATGAGTCGACAATTTGCCGTCGCGCTTTGCGCGTGCGCGGCTGCCACTTTGTTCGCAGGATGTGGTTCGTCGCAGCCGGTGAGTACGTTGCCGGCCGTTACGCCGGCGTTGAGCAGCAAAAAGGGAGCGGCCAAGACGATTCTCGCCGTCGCCGAGACTGCGCCGGCTTATGCGAAGGATCAGATAGAGATTTTTACGGCGCCATTCAAAGATAAGCCCTTAGTCCGAAGGGTAAAACAACCCAAGAGCGTCGCTATCGCACCGAACGATGCCCTGATCGTTGGAACATTCAACTATCAGCTGCTCGTGTACGATGCGCCCTGGACCGGCAGGCCGCACAACGAGGGCCTTACAAGTCCGGACGGCCAGTTCGTGTTCGACACAAAGAATCGCCTTTTTACCCCGGACGTCTTCGGGGACGTCTACGTCTTCGATGCGCCGTATCATCAAGCACCTGCGATGCAATTCACGCCGCCTGGCGGTGGTGTTCTGCAGATCGCACTCGATAAGGACGACAATCTCTTTTACACTCCTCGAATCTCGCCGTACGTCGTTGCTGAATGCCGGCCACCGTCGTACAGTCAGTGCAAGACGCTGAAGCTCAGTAACGGAGCGTTGGCGGTCGACCAGTCGCAAAACTTGTTCATCGCCGTTGGAATCGGCAAGATCAAGGAGCTGCCGCCGCCTTACCGCCGAACGGGTGCTCAGGTATCAAATACGCTTACCGCTGCATCGTTCCTAAGTGACGATGGCGCGCTTTTTGTAAGCGGCTACAACAACCAGTCACAACCTGCACTCGGTGTTTTTGTGCGGCCATTCAAAAAGGCGATCCAGCGCGTTCCCGTGACGGTCGACTATTATCCATTGTATGAGTTCGCGGTGGCGCAGAATCACGATCTCTTTGCATCGACCGGGACCTACTCCAAGCCGTGCGTGGGCGTTTTTCCATATCCCTACGACCACTCGACGCAATGTATTCAGCCCGAGTACGAATTGCGCGCCTTAGCGGCACGCTAAGTACAGCAGATGTACCGTGGATCTCTACAGCCACTCCACACCGGCACTGCAGAGTGAAGCTGCCGCTAAGCTTGATGAGGCTCTCCGAATAGCCCTCGCTCTGGGTTTAAACGTGGTTGCGTAGGCGCAAGCGACCAAAAGGTGACCAGAAACGGCTTTGAATCGTTTGGACCGACGCAACAGGTATCACAAAACCGCTGCAAAATAGAGGCGGGCCAGAAGCATGGGAGCGTACGGATCTGGTGGTTCGCACGGTCTTCAAAATCGCTGAGGTCGTCGAAAGGCGACTGGTAGGTTCGATTCCTACACGCTCCCGCCAGAATCACTGTCCGACTCGGAACAACTCGGAACAATCGCGCCGCTGCGCGCTATACTCCACTCGCTTTCCGCCCGGACGCAACCACGCGATCAAGTAGGTTCGCGGCATCGCGCAGCATGGCGGGGCTGACGTGGCTGTAAACGTCGGCAGTCACCGAAATCGTGGAATGGCCGAGGGCGGTCGAAACCGTCTTCAGGTCCGCCCCGCCGGCGAGCAGCAACGACGCAAACGAATGCCGCAGATCGTGCAGACGAACCTTCGGGAGCTTCGCGTCGCGAGCAATGCGCGCGAACGCCAGACCAAACGTGTTGGGATTCCATGGCTGGCCATCGCGCTCAAACAGAAGGGTGTTACCATCGGGGCGGGTCCCAGCCGAGAAGAAACGTTCAGCCTGTTCGAGCCGATGACGGCGCAGACGGTCGATCGCGAACGGTGGCAGCGCTATTGTGCGGCGCGAGCGCTTCGTTTTTGGCTCCTTGAATCGCAGCTCATAGTGGGCGCGCTTGGCGCTGCGAATCGTCAAGCGCTCGAGCGAACGCGCGACTCGCAAAGTGCCCCTCTCTAGGTCAACATCGGACCAGCGTAGCGCGAGCAACTCCCCTCGTCGGCAACCGGTGCCGATAGCAGCGGCGATCGCCGCGCCTAAGTCGGTCCGGTCGAAAACGGCAAGGTACTGTTGTACCTGCTCGGGGCTAAGCGATCGCATCTCTTCACGTTCGCACCGCGGAGGATCCACAAACTCACACGGGTTGACCGTGATGAGCCTAACCTTCTTAGCTCGGTTCAAGGCAGTGTTCAGCGTGCTTCGAAGGCTTCTTACGAAGCCGGGCGTTACAACGCCTTCGCGGCCATCTTTGCGCTTCTCGGTCATCCACGACGCCTGCGCTTGTTCTATGAGTGCTGGCGACCGCTCCAGATCGCACAATAGTACGTGCCCGAGCGATGGCCGAATCCACAGTCGCGCATGCTTCTCACAGGTTGATAGCGCGCCGGCGCTCAGCGTGGTTGCGCACGTTTTGAGCCAGCGGTCCAAGAACGCGTTAAGTGTCAGCGGCGCATCTTTGACTGCTTCGGCCTTTGCTACTGGGCGGTGCTGATTTTGCTTCTGTAAGACCCACCACGCGATCGCGTCTTCCTCGTTTGCGAAGCCTCGCTCGGCGCTTTGGCGGCGCTCGTTGGGCTTCCGATCGAAGACATCGTACTTGACCGTCCAGCTTTCGCATTTCTTGCGCTCGCCGCTCCGTTTGTCGAGGTATGACTCTTGCCCAATCCAGGCCCCGAGACGATGTCGTTTCATTTTTCCTTCTTCCCTTTCTCAGTTTTTCGTTCGCTGATCGTCTTTTGTACATCGGAAGAAAGCTCGATTCCGTAGTCCTCGCGAGCAATTTCTTCAAGTGAACGCCCCGTTTCACGCAAGATTACGTCGAAGGGCGCCTGCGCGACGTCAATATGAGAGCGGCCGAACTCATAAAGCGCATCCAGATAAACCGAGTGCGTTCTGCGCTGCTCTACCTCCGCTCTAGCGGCAAAGCGTGATTGGACGTACGCTAGAAACCGACCGTTGTCGCCTGCTACCGAGATGGCCCATCGCCCCAGGTCCTCAAAAACTCGGGCCTCGCGAAATCGATGGTCCTCAAGACGCGCGCTCGCGTAAGCATCTCTAAGCGAGCTTCTAACAGATGCAAAGAGTCGGCCATGTGACCCCGCTCTCTTTTCGAGCGCCTTCCAAGCCTCACACACTCCGGGGAGCGCGCCAATGTTGTTGGCAACTAATCGACCTCGGGTCTCTTCCTGGAGTGCCGTAAGCTCAGCGTTCCTAGGATCTGCGCAGGTGAGGACTGCGCAGCAGGCCGCAAGCAATGCCGCGCATTCCTCTTCTCCACGGGTTCGTAACGTAAGAAGTGCCATGAGCGCCACGAGCTCCTGGAGGTGGCCGGCGGCCGCGAGAGCGACGACGCCGCTTGACCATTGGATGCTGCATTCTCGCAGCGCCTCGCCGATCCAGAAGGCGCGTTTGGCGCCGACCCGTTGGCGAGCCGACAGGTAGGCGTAAATCTCGCCTCTCGCGTCACCCGCGCGATCCGTTAGGTTCTGAAGTGCCCCATCTAACTGCGCCACGGAAACCGGCCGATCATTGCCGACGAGGGGCTCAAGGAACCTCTGCCAGCGTTCGTTCTCGATCATCCGCAGAGTCGCTCCCGTAGCGTCTCGATTTGAACGGCGTCGGGCGGCCATTGTTAGATTCTATCAGCACTAAACCGTAAAGACAAGCCGCTGTATGATTGCAATAAAGGCCATTTCGCCTGTTAGGAGTACAATCATGGAGAAACAATCTGACCGAGTTGTGCGAGCGCCCGAACGAATGACGCTAACGGTGGCGCAGTACGCGAAACTTGCCGGCGTCGGTCAGGCCGTCGTGCGCATGGAAATCGCGGCGGGGCGCCTGCCTCACCGAAAATACGGAAAGCGCGGTCTGATCCGCATTCTGCGAGGTCCAGCTCTAGCCGAGCTTGGTTTTGACGCGCGAAAAGCGTTAGAACCCGACGAGGGTGCGACCGCATGACCGTCCCAGATAATGGCTATTGGGATTACAGCGTCGTGAGCGCGCCGCTTACCGGCGTCGACGGACCTGCCTCTCACGGCCAAGCCCGCGATCAATGAACGAAGCCCCGCTGGGTGAAGCGGGGCATGACGATGACACACTCCACGTTCGCGAGCGCCGTGCTTCAGCTCCTCCAAAGGCTGAACGTTCGCGCAAGCCTTCGCACACTAATGGCGTCAGTCTCGCTAAAAATGGAACGTTAATACAC
Source organism: Vulcanimicrobiaceae bacterium (assembly GCA_036265225.1). GTDB lineage: Bacteria > Vulcanimicrobiota > Vulcanimicrobiia > Vulcanimicrobiales > Vulcanimicrobiaceae > Cybelea. Next base: position 3,991 of record DATAPM010000220.1, on the reverse strand, counting down.
CCGGACACCCGTAGGGGTGTCTATCGTTCCAATTCGCCGGGTATTAACGTTCCATTTGCCGCCGATCTTTGGCGATTGCTTCACCTCGATCGTGCGCTGGCTGTTGCGCAATCGGAAGGGGACTACAGCGGTCGGCGCGTGCCACTCACGTGCGAGGATCTGGACCGCCATTTGACCGGCGAGATCACGCTAGCGTTTGGCGCACTGCGAGGTACCCGCGCGTTATTTGCGGTTCTCGACGTGGACGCGCTGTTTGGCCCGCTGCTCGGCGTCATCCGAAAAGCCGCGGTCGCAATCGGAGGTGAGGAGTTAGCGGCAGCGATTTTTTGCACGGGCGGTTCGGACGATGGGCGAGGGAAGGCCGTCGTGACCTTCGCCGAGCTGGCCCCTTCGAACGATGCCCGCACACTAATTCAACGCCTCTAAGCGCGCGTTCGAGCCTCCGAGCCGGCTCAGGATCTCGCGAGCAATAAACTTAGCGCCTATCCGCAGAAAAAGTCCGGCGGCGTCACGCGCATCCTGGGGCGCAACGCCGCACGCGGTGGGTTGCTTGAAAAACCATTCTCGCTTGATGGCGAGTTCGGGTTAGCTCACGTTCGATCGTTGGCGCCGGCGAAGCTCGCTACGATTCTCGCAGACGGTGGCGCGAGGCTGCGGCCGTGGGCGCAGAAGCGGATCGAGACGGCGTGGCTACGGGTGGAAGGGACTGACACGCACTTCCGTTGGATGCTCGCGCTGGGTCGCGAGGCGATCCGGCTTTACGGGGTGCTGCGCGGACGTCGCGCCTATGATGAATGGCTTGACCACATCGAGGCCAACTCGCCCGAGCTCTCCCTCGGATCGCTTAAGAACGCCGACCAGAGGAACGTGCTTGATCAAGGTCGCGAGCGCGCATGGCAGTACGCTTGCGAAAGGCCGAATGGTTGGGAACCTTTACAGTTGCAAACTCGTAAAGGTGTCCCGCGTGGCGTTTGGCGGCTCTACTACGCGCTAGTCGCGTATGTGCTCGAGAAAGGCTTGCGACCATCGGCGTTCGGAATCGACTACGAACGAATTGCCGTGCTAGCCGGCTGCTCGAAATCAACGGCATACCGGTGGATGTCCCGCGCAGAAGAACTCGGCTTCATAGTTATTCGCGATCGTGGTAGTAAGCACAGGAAAGGCGCTCCCGGGCAATGTACGCGAATCGGCCTCGTCTGTCACGGGCAAACGGCAGAACAGGTGCGTGCGGCTTTTGTCCGCGCAGGCAGCTGACGTTACCACTTAATTTTGCGACAAGCAGACCCTGGTCAATCTTGAGCACCAGGGTTCATCGCCGGGCTGCCCAGGGGGCGACTTCGCGGGCATATAAAGGGCGGCCGAAAACCCAGTTTCCGGGGAACCATAAGCTCCCGTCGAACGTTGAGTCCTCGACCAAGCTTGCTCGGAGGCGGTATTCATGAATCGAGGTCTTATCGGAGCGCTTAGCTTGAGCGCGGCCTCCGCGTTGCTCGTAGCATGCGGTGAATCGCAGCCACCGATCGGCACGCCGGGCGCGATGCCGCAGAGCGGTACTAATACCGCGATGCTCGATCTCACCGCTCAAGCGTAATGATTAAGCCGAACGAGCCCGAGGTGTGCGTGGGCAGCTAGCGGATGATTGGAACGGCAGGCGCCACTGTGTTGGCCATAGTCAATATCTTCTTAGCAGGTCTTTTGGGGATAGTGGCGGGTGGAGTTACATGCGCAATACTACGGCGACGATGGAATCTTAAAGCTGCTGGTATAGATGTGGCGCTAGCAATGATCGTATTCTTGGTCACAGTAGTGGTTATTAGCGAGGTTCAGCTACGTCTCACGCATTGGGCAGACGCATTAGCACCAGGGTGGCTCGCCGCTGCCGTCGCCGTCATCGCAAGGCACATGTGGCGCACGTCTATTTGATAGCCGTCAGCCCTCACACCTCACGCCTAACGCCCACCCGACCGCACCGCAACGGCGAAGCGCTGAGCTTGGCTTTGCAGGCATTGCGCGTTACCGGGCGTCGCCGCAGCGCCGCGTAGCCCTTCAGATCGAATAAGCGGCGACGCTACCTAGGCCATAAGGCCCGGGTAGACCGCCTTTCGCCCTTCCCGACCTGCGATCAACTTCGAGTACAATGGTTAGGATCACGAAGGAGAGGGTTTGTATGGAGTTTGCTTCGAGCCTTAAGCGGTGCGCATTTAGCATTACAGTCGTCGCGCTTGCGGGCTGCGGAGGATCGCAGTCCCAGAGTATGACACAGATGCCGGAAGTTCCAACCGCCGAGCTCGGACAATCATGGATGCTGCCCGGCAGCGGGCCGACGGCCGTTGGGTTTTTCCGTCATCGAGCTACAGTCATCTAAGAAGCGGGCCAGCGGCCGGGCGCACGGCGTTAGCCACAGCGCATCGGGTATAAGAGGTGGGTGGCATTGCGTAAAGACATCGGTTCCACCACGTGGGTGATTGCCGAGGGCTATATTCCTGCACGCAGCACCGGGCCGGAACCGGAGCTCGCCAGCCATGAAACAGCGTGCATTCTCAATGCCGGCGACCGGGACGCGCACGTCGAGATAACGATCTATTTTCCCGACCGCGAACCGATCGGTCCTTACCGTATCACCGTCGGAGCGCGACGAACGCTGCATCAACGCTTCAATGATTTGAAAGATCCCGCGCCGATACCTCAGGGCAGCGACTACGCCAGCGTCATCCTTTCCGACGTGCCGATCGTCGTTCAGCACACCCGACTCGACTCCCGGCAGCCCGCCAACGCGCTGCTCACGACGATCGCCTACCCCTCGTCCTAAAGGAAAAACAGTGAAGAACATCGGCGACTTCCTAATCGACCGCCTGCACGCATGGGGCGTGCGGCGCATCTTCGGCTATCCCGGCGACGGAATCAACGGCATCGTGGCCGCGATCGACCGCTTCCAAAAAGCCTCCGGCGCGAGTGCAATGGAGTTCGTTCAAGTGCGGCACGAAGAGCAGGCAGCGTTTATGGCTACGGCACACGCCAAGTTCACAGGTCAGTTGGGCGTGTGCCTCGCCACCTCCGGCCCGGGGGCCGTGCACCTGCTCAACGGGCTTTACGACGCCAAAAACGATCACATGCCGGTGCTCGCCATAACGGGACAGACGGCCACGAGCGCATTGGGCAGCGAGTACCAGCAAGAAGTGGACCTGCCGAGCTTATTCAAAGATGTGGCAAGCGAGTATTCGGCGACGATCGTCGCCCCGGCGCAGGTGCGCCACTGCATCGACCGCGCCGTGCGCTCTGCAATCGCGGCGCGTACCGTCACGGCGCTCTTTTTTCCGAAGGACTTGCAAGAAGAAGAAGCGATCGTCGAGCCGCCCCACCGGATGAACTTCAACGCCTCGTCGACCGGCTTTTCGCGCGCGCGACTAATTCCGCATGAAGAGGATCTGCGCCGCACGGCAGAGCTGCTCAATGCCGGCTCGAAGGTAGCCATGCTGGTGGGCGCCGGGGCCGAAGGTGCGGAGAGCGAGCTCGTCGCCGTTGCCGATGCTCTGCAGGCAGGTTGCGCGAAAGCGTTGCTCGGCAAGGCGGTGCTTCCCGACGACTTTCCCTGGGTAACGGGAACGCTCGGACTACTCGGCACGCGCGCATCGAGCGACATGATGAGCGAGTGCGATACGCTGCTGATGGTGGGAACGAACTATCCTTACGCGCAGTTTCTTCCGCGGGGCGACAAGGTGCGCGGCGTCCAGATTGATATTGCCGGCGAGCGCCTCGGCATCCGCTTCCCCATGGAAATCAACCTGCAGGGCGATGGCCGCAGTACGCTGGCGGCGCTGCTGCCGTACCTGGAGCGTAAAACCGACACGTCGTGGCGCGAGAAGATCGCCAAGGATCGCGAGCAGGAAGATGAAGTGCACAAGTCTCGAGCGGCGGTCGAGGGTAACGGCGTTAACCCGGCCGTGGTGTTCCGCGAGCTCAATGCCCGCCTGCCGGATCACTGCATACTGAC
>DATAPM010000219.1:0-2397 GCA_036265225.1 Vulcanimicrobiaceae bacterium | reverse complement strand
TCTTTACCGAACGGAATTTGGATCTTTATCCAGGCGCCTTCGTACGAGTTGTAGCCGACCTCGGGGAACCAATGCGTGCGAGCGCGCTCGTTGCCGAGGGTCCGCAGCGGAATGATCAGCAGCGGCAGAAAAAAGACCGCGGCCGCTCCCAGCCACAACGTGGCCTTATGAATCACGATCCGGTCGCCGGGATAGACCTCCATCTCGCTCCCGGTAATGTGATAGCCGCCGCGCGGGTTTTCGCACGTCGTCACGTAGGGTTTGCTGCCGTGTGCGACGCCGTCGGGGTCGGTGTGAAGATCGGTCGCGGAAAAGTGCACCAGCCCGCGCTGCACGCCTTCGTCGCTAGCACCTTGGCCGTTGGTCAGCTTCGCCGTTTCGCTAACGGTGTCGAAGGTAATGACGTCGGCGGTCAGCACGTCCTTGTGCTCGTGGTTAACGAGGAAGGGATGGCCCGTCATGGTGATCGTGCGCTCGCCGTCGAAATGCGCGTGCTCGCCGACGATCTCTTCGTCACCGTAAAAGACGTGCACGTTACCGATGGCGTCGCTCGGCTGCCCGCGCGCGCGGTTGCCGGTCCACTTGTCCGAAATCACCGCGACGTATCCCGGCGCCAGCGTCGGTACGCCACTCGGTGCCGGACTCGGTGTCGGCGTTGCCTGGCCGGCGGGAGTAATCGGAGGCGGCGTCTCGCCTCCGCGTACCAAAAAGATCGGCGCGTAAGAGGGGGTCGGATTCGGGGTGCCCCGCGGAATCGGCGGCGGCGTCACGCTCGGCGTCTGCCCGGGGAATGGACGCGGCGTCGGATTGAGCTGATAGGTTCCGTTGCTAACGCCTGGCGGAACCTGCGGCACGCCGGGCGTCGTGACGGGAGCGGGCGACTCGGGCGCAGGGGATTCGGGGGCCGCGGTTGCCTGCGCGACCATATCCGCACCGTCGCCGGATGAGGCACGTTGGGCGCAGCTCTGCTTGTTGATCATGTCGAGCGCCACCCGCTGCGCGTCGCCGGCCGACGCTTGCGCGACCAGCGGATAGAATCCGCCCAGGAGTGTAGCCAGAGTCACGGTCGCGGCTATGCCGCGACGCGATCGCTTTCCGAGGCGCACCGCCTCAGCGCTCTTCCAACCAAAGCAGCGTCGCACCGGCCGTTCCCATGATCATATTCGGCAGCCACGCTGCCAAAAAGGGATTCAAAGCTCCGTTACGCCCGAACGCCGAAGCGGCCGACACCATCAAGTAGTAGATGAAGAATGCGATGATCGAGAGCGCGATGCCAAGCGTGCGGCCGCGCTTGCCGAAGCGCAGCGCGAGAGGCACGGCGACGACCACGCCGATGATGCAGGAGAACGGCCACGCCAGCTTGTCGGCGAGGTTCATCTGCAAGTTACCCATAGCCGTGCCGCCGATGCCTTGCGACGACAGCGCATTGACTTGCTGCCGCAGCGATTTGCTGCTCATCGTCCAGGGGTCGTTGTTGACTTGGCTGACGAACTGCGACGACGTTTCTCCCAAGGGCAACCCCACGGTAACGCTCTTGACGTGCTGCTGGTTGGTGAGGAACCCGTCGTTGTTATAACGCGTATCTATTACGTCGTGCAGCACCAGCGCACTATCTTGCACCGAGGCGCTGCGAGACTGCAGCGTCTCGTTCCACGGCCCAAACTTGCCGGGCTTGAAGATCTGCACGTTCAGCATCGTCTTATTGTCGGGCGCTACTTGACCTACGTAAAAGGTGTTCCCGGTATCGGGGTCTTTGCGAAAGAATTGCGGTTCCACGGGAAGGGCACTGGTGTGGTAGATGATCTGATAGAAGGTCCGCGTCGACAAGTCTACCGACGGCGGCGCGATCCACTCGTTGATCGCGTACGAGAAAGCGAACATGCCAAGGCCGAATACGAGCGGTGCCAGGGCGATGCGCATGACCGGGATTCCGGCAGTGCGCATGGCCGTTACCTCGTTGTCGCCCATGACGCGCCCCATCGCCAGCAATGCCGCGAAGAGCGATGCAAACGGGAACGCCATCGGCGTAGCCTGCGGTATTCGGAAGAGGACGAAGCGGAGGACTAAAAAGAACGGCGCGTGCTGGTTGATGATGTAGTCGGCCGCGAGAAAGAAAATGTTGAGCGCCCAAAAGAGCAAGAACGCGCCGAGCGCAAACATAAACGGGCCGACCATCTCTCGCAAGAGATAACTGTCGAGAATCGGTAAGCGAAACAGCGCGGCGCCGACGCGCGGCAGCGGCTGACGACGCGTCAGCGTGGCCAAGGTCAGTAGTTGCGGTACGCGTTCATGACGCGCACGACGTACGCTTGTGTTTCCGCGTACGGCGGCACGCCGTGATAGCGATCGACCGCACCGGGCCCGGCATTATACGCGGCTACGGCAAGCGTCGCATCG
>DATAPM010000218.1:0-2315 GCA_036265225.1 Vulcanimicrobiaceae bacterium | reverse complement strand
ACTTACTGGCCCACTTCAATCTGCGCATTCCGATGGAGGTGACGAAGGAGCAGGTCATTTATTTCAAGCCGCGCGACCTCGCCGGTTTCGCGATGGGCAAGTTTCCGATTTGGATCTGGATGGACGATCCGTCGTTCTATGGTTTCCCGGAGTTCGGCGAACCGGGAACGGTCAAGATCACGCAAGATGCCGGGGGGAAACCGGTCGATCCCGATACGCGCGGCTTCGAAGGGGACGCCGATCTCACCGCTCGGGTGAGCGGTTTCGTCGAGCGCTATCTGCCCAGCGCATTTGGGCCGGTGCAGCGGCTCAAGACTTGCCTCTACGCGCTGACTCCCGACCGTGATTTCATCCTCGATCGCCTACCCGGGCATCCGAACGTCAGCGTTGCCGTTGGCGGCGGCCACGGCTTCAAGTTTGCTTCGGTGATCGGCCGCATTCTCGGCGAGTTCGCTTTTCAAAAAACTGAAGGGCGTGTGAGCGATAGGCTCGACCTGACGCCCTTCAAAATCGACCGCCCGATCCTCCGGATGGAGAATCCGCCGAAGACCTATATGCTGTAAGCGGCGCGCCCTATTGCGGAGGCGTCGCTGCGCTCAGCGAGCTCACCGGAATCATCAGGTGGGCGTACGGCGTATCCGGCCACATCACGTAAGGCTTTGTCGGATCGGCATCGGCCGTCATCGGGTAGCCCATAGTCTTGACCGGAGACCCCGTTATCATGACGTGAGGCCCGGTCTGAACCCAATGATTATCCGACGTCTTTGCTCTGGCCCACGGGTCGGTGTTGCTGGCGCCGTCGTCACCGGCCAGCATATAGACGAATCCAACGCTACCGGGCGGCGTGCTCTTCGACATCATGGCATTCGCCCAGGCCATGGCGTTCTGATCGGCGCACATCGCTTCGTTAGGCGGGAGCACCATACAGGTAAAGCCGTTCGTGCCCGCCTGGATCGTCTTCATCGATCCGTTGGCCTGCATCTGAACGATGTTGGCGCCCTGCACGACGTTAACGGGCGCCGCGGTCTTGATTTTGGCGATGTAATCGGAGTCGGACATCCCAGTCGTCTGCGCCCCGGCCGGCATCGCAGCGATGCCGAAGGCGAGCGCGAGGACCGTCAATGAAAGTGTGTTGCGCATTGTTCCCTCCAAATCGAAGTCGGGATGAAACGGACTTAGCCGGGCAAGCGGGCTTCCCCTAGGAAGCGCCGGCGCGAAGCAGCTCAATTTCGCGTTGTTTGGCGTCCCGTTCGCCAATCAGCGAGGTGACTTGCTCGCGCAGGGTCCGGGCCTCGATGTGATCGTATGCCGCGCCGGCGCGCTCCACTAAAAGAGCGATGCTGCGCACCTCGTCGGGGTCAATATCGGCGGCATTGCGGTGCGGCCCGTAAAGGACGATCGCCACGAGCTGATCGCGCAGCAGAACGGGCATGGCCAGAACCGCGTCGCCGACGTGTAAAGGCCATTCGGCGGGTCCCCACACGACGTCGGCTAATCGCACCGGCGCTTCCTCGGCCAAAAGGTGCAGTACCAGCGGGTCCTCCGAGGTCAACTCGCTCGTCTCGACGCGATCCCAGCCGGTCTCGACGCTTCGTTCAAAGGCGCCCGAATCGTGGTTACGGCGAAAAATCGCAGCCGACGTGAGCTCGAGCGCGCGTATCGGCTCGTGAACCAAGAAACGGTCTACGACGTCGTGCGACTCGGCACGCAACACGGCGGCCGCGGCTTTCTTGAGCCGCTCTTCGGCCATATGGCGTTGGCGGAAAAACGTGCTGTCAATGAACCGGTCGACGTTGCGATGCAGCATGTTCAGCCACGATCCGATCGCCAGCGCCAAGATGATTTCGGCAGTTAAGGTAAACCGGGTCTGGGCGAGCTGTTTACCCATAAACCAGTCCAGCAACAAAAACGTGCCGGCCACCAGCGAGGTGATCGATCCGTAGACCAGCGCGCGGCTGATCGCGAACTGCACGTCGAAGACGCGACGGCGCACGACCGCGTATGCGACCGCGATCGGCACGCTGATTCCCAATATCGCTAGTGCTTGCGAGAACCAGTCGGGCAAGTCCCAAGGAAGAATTCCGTCGCCCGCAAGAATCGCGATCACGCGCATCGCCAAAACGACGGGAAAAACGAGCACCCATTTCAGGCGCTGGCGTTCGTCGCCGTGGCTCTGTAAGAACGTGATCGCAAAGACGGCGGCAGCAAAAGCATAGACGATCGCCGTGGCCAAGGTGGCCCAATTTACCGGCGCCTGAGACGGTCGCCCAAATCCGCCGAGGTTGACGATAACGTACAGCGTTGCGATCGGAAAG
>DATAPM010000217.1:0-11499 GCA_036265225.1 Vulcanimicrobiaceae bacterium | reverse complement strand
ATCGAAGAGCTCATCGACGCCACCGATCTACCGCGACCGATCGGAGCGGGCGTCGGTAAAGCCCGCATCGCCCAGAATCTGGCACGACACTACTACGAGGAGCTCTACGCAGAAGGGGTAGATCTTACGGGCCTCACCGCGATCGTGGACGCGGCGTGCGGGGCGGCGTACGCCATCGCACCATACGCGTTGCGCAAACTCGGCGCGACCGTGATCGAAATCAACTGCGAAGACGAGGGCGCCCGCATTAACGTCGGCGGCGGAGCAACCGATCTGCGCCCGCTGCAAGCGGCGGTACGAGCCAAGATCGCGGAGGGCGAGCGGCGCGTCGTTGGCGTGGCCTTCGACGGGGACGCCGACCGGGCGCTCTTCGTTGACGAAGCCGGTATGGTGGTGAGCGGCGATCATGTGATGTTCGCGTTGGCGTGCGATTTGCACGAACGTGGCGCGCTGCCCGGCGATGCGGTTGTCGCGACGGTGATGAGCAACATCGGTTTCGAGCGCGCGCTGCAGCACCACGACATCGAGCTGGTGCGCGCGGCCGTCGGCGACCGTTACGTTCTGGAGAAGATGCGCGAAGGCAACTATGCACTGGGCGGCGAGCAGTCCGGGCACGTCGTCGATTTTCGTTATAACACGACGGGCGACGGGCCGCGCACGGCGGTGACGATGCTAAGCCTGATGGTTGCGCGCGGAGCCTCGCTGCACGATCTGGTTTCGGAGATCGTGGTTGCGCCGCAAGTGCTGCTCAACGTGCGCACCAACCGCCGCGACGTACTGGAAAACAGCGCGGTGCGCGACGAGATCGCCGCGGCGCAAGCAAAGCTGGCGGGAACGGGCCGTTTATTGATTCGTCCGTCCGGAACCGAACCGTTAATTCGCGTGATGACCGAGGGCGACGACCGTTCGATAATTGAGGCGGTGGCCGCTCGCGTCGCCGGCCGGATCGAGCAGGAGGCCGAGCGCTTGGCGAAAACTGAGGTATCGTCCGGGCAACTCGATGGAGCGGGGAGGGCACGTCAACGTGATGCCGAAGCGCCCGCCCATCTGGGGAGTCGCGAAGGGCCGATATAACGGGCCATCGGGGCACTCCATAAAGCCTAGACAGGTCACTGAGTCGGGATGCATGTCCCGAGCGGGGGATGTCCCGGTAGGGGTGAATGGACCGGTCGGTCCTAGGGCTACTCTTTCCCGCCCGAACCCGTCAACTAACCCCGCAAGTGTCGAGAAAGAGGAGTCGGTTCTTGCGTCGTTCGTTGCTCGCTGGGGCTCTTGCCCTATTTGTCGCTAGCGTGGGCTTTACGGCTCGTGCTGACGCTGCCACGTCACCGCAGCTGGATTTCACGGGATCCTCGGCCAGCGCCAACGCTCAGGCGGTTAGCCCTGACGTCGCCGAGTGGACCTCCCACTTGATCATCACCTCACCGTCCGCGCACCATCACAGCATTAATCGCCTAACCGGCGGCATTTTGGCGCGAACCTCACGGATCGCCCAAGAGCTCACTCGCAGCGCCATGCGCTTCCTCGGCGTGCCCTACGTGTTCGGGGGAACCAGCACTTCCGGCTTTGACTGCTCGGGCTTCGTCCAGCACGTTTTTGCCGGCCTGGGAATCGGGCTCCCGCGGACGGCCGACGCGCAATACGACTTCGGAAGGCCGGCCGTCGGCGGACCGCGGGCCGGCGACCTGGTGTTCTTTGACACCTACGGCGGCGTCTCGCATGTGGGCATCTACCTGGGCAAGGGCCAGTTCGTACACGCCAGCTCGAGCCACGGCGTGATGGTCAGCCATCTCTCGGACTCGTATTGGGCGGCGCGCTACGTCGGTGCCCGCCGGATGGTCGCAACCCGCACCAAGTAGCCGGTATCGGGGGTTCCATACCAGGGGCATTGCCCTCCGGGCGATAATTCCGTTTGCCGTTTGGGGTTACCATAAGCAAGGCCAAGTGCCGAGCGATGGGGTGTAGCCAAGCGGTAAGGCAGCGGACTTTGACTCCGCCATGCGTTGGTTCGAATCCAGCCACCCCAGTTTTCTTCAAGCTCATTGTCTGGAGGGACCGGACGATGTCGTCTTTATCGATTCGCCCGGCGCTCGTAGTTGCGGGGGTCTTATTCTCTGCCTGTCAGGGACCCACGACCTCTTCCCTTGCCATGTCACCGTCGCCGCCGTCAGCGGCGCAACGCGGGGTCATCGGCATCAAACCGGCGATGGGTCCAGCCGCTTCGGGCTGGGCGCCGGCCGATCTGCAAGCTCGCTACAAACTGCCGTCGTCGACGCAGGGCTCGGGCCAAATCGTCGCGATCGTGGATGCGTATGATAATCCGAACGTCGCGTCGGATCTGGCGGCGTACCGCTCCAACTACGGTCTGGGAACGGCGAACTTCACGAAGTACAACCAGCACGGTCAAACCGGCAATTACCCGCAGGGCGACACGGGCTGGGGCGTCCAGACCGACCTCGACGTTGAGATGGTTTCGGCGGGCTGCCCGCTCTGCACGATTTACTTGATCGAAGCCAATAGTGCCGGGGGGAACGATCTTGCAGCGTCGGTGCGCGAAGCCGTGAAGCTCGGTGCACGGATCGTGAATACCAGCTGGGAGTGCATCGGCTCCGACACGTACGTATCGAAGAAAGACTTCGGCGCTCCGGGCGTCGTATATCTCGCCGCCGCCGGCAGCGGAGGCGGCGTCAGCGCGCCGTCGGTCTTCGACACGGTCGTTGCGGTCGGAGGTACGACGCTTTCGAAAAACGGTTCGCAATACGGCGAGAGCATCTGGTCGCCCCCGGGCGGTTGCGCGACCGGCATCAAAAAGCCGAAGTGGCAGCACGACGGCTACTGCAAGTATCGTCTAACCAACGACATGGCGGCGGTAGCGAACGACGTCGCGGCCTATGATTCCTACGGTTACGACGGTTGGACGAAGATTAGCGGCACGGGCGTCGCGAGCCCGCTCTTGGCGGGCGTATTTGGACTAGCCGGCAACGAATCGAAGCAGAAGGGCGGCAGAACCTTCTGGCTGGCGCACCATCACCACGATCTTTATGCGCCGAGCGGTTCGTGCGGTGGTTACGGTTACGGCCAATACACGACGTGCACGGGCTGGGGCTCGCCCAACGGAATCGGGGCGTTCTAGCTAAGCGTCGTTCCGGATCCGCAGCAGGGCCTGTCCGGCATCGGTGCCGTTGGTTGCATCGCTGAAATGGACCGTGCACGTTCCGTGTTTTGCACCGGCCGTGACGAGCCATTGATCGGCGGCTTGCTGTGAGATCACTGCGACTCCCGATTTGCTGCAATCGTCTTGCTCGGCAAGCTTTGTCGTGCCGCCCGTCATCGTCAGCGTTACCGCGGCCGGCCCGGAGTTCGCCGCGGTGAAGTCAACCTTACAGGGCGTTGCTCGAACGCCGCCGCCGGCGTCGCACGCGTCGTCCGACACGGCGTCGGGCGAAAGGCTGACCGAAGGGCTCGACGTAGCCGCGGCGCTTCGCGGCATCGTCGTCGCGGCACTCGGTGCCGTTCCCACCGGAAGTGCCGGCGTCTGCTGCATGCTGCAACCGCTCAATGCCATCACGGCGATCGGCGCCAAAAGGCGAGGGGTAGCCACGCTACATTCTCCATGCCAAGAAAACGGCTTGAGCCTTGTTACCCATCCGTCTTACGGGGAAACGCGGTTCGCGCGACCCCGTCGCAACGTGTGACAAAGTGTGTGAGCGGTGAAGCATAGCGCACGCTTGCCGTCGAAGCGGTTGCAGTAGTGAACAGCCATGAAACGTTGCATGTTACCAACGGCGACGGAGCACTCTATCTGCTGAAGAAGGCCGGGTTCCCCGGGACGCACGTGGCCTGGCGCGACGCGCTCAACGACGGCCCGGTCCCCGCCGGCCTCACGCTGGAAGAAGCGAGCGGTCTGCGCGCACGGTATCTTGCCGAGCGCGGTTACGGAAATCCGATCAAGCTCATCCACGACTTCGAGCGGCGCGATGCGCAGTTGCGGCGAGCGCGCGAGTTTCAAGAGGTCGTATTATGGTTCGAGCACGATCTCTACGATCAGTTGCAGTTGCTGCAGATTCTGACCACGCTCGAAGATTTCGAATTGGAGGCGGGCCAGGTAGCCGTCGTTCAAGCCGATCACTATCTTGCCGGGATGACGGTAGACGAGATGTCCCCGTTGTTTCGCAAGCGGCGCACGGCGACGGCGGCGATCTTTAAGTCGGCGCGACGAAGCTGGGATCGCTTTACCTCGTCTTCGCCGGCGGAGCTTTATGCCGCGGCGAACGAAGATGCCATCGGGCTCCCGTTTTTACGCGCGGCAATTCGGCGTCTTTGCGAAGAGTATCCGTGGACGCGCGATGGGCTCTCGCGTTCGCAGCGGCAAGCGCTCGAGGCGGTGGCGCGCGGCCCCGCGAGTCCCGACGAGCTCTTCACGCGTGCGGGCGCTCGAGAAGAGGCGAGTTTTCTCGGGAAGCGAAGTTTCGCGCGGATTCTCGACGAGCTCTCCAGCGGGGAGAGTGCGCTGCTCGAGCGTGATGGTGAACAGTTGGCGCCGAGCGCATTGGGCCGGCGCGTCCTTGCCGGCGATGCGGATTGGCTAGAGGAGCATGCCATCGACCGGTGGGTTGGGGGCGTACATCTCGTGCCGGAGCGTTGCGTTCGCTGGGACGACGATGCGGCCAGGTTCGCGTGAGCGGCAACGCGAACTTCACAGATCCACATGACCCATGATGAATTGAGCATTGACCTACACACCGAAGAGGGAGGCGTGCTCGTTTTTAAGCTTCGCGGCAGCCTCGATCTCGCGACGACGCCGACCGTGAAGGCTGCGCTCACGGAAGCTACAGATTCGGGGCCGCACGACATCATCGTCGATCTGACGCAGCTGGAGTTTTTGGATTCGACCGGCCTGGGCGTGCTCATCGGTGCTCATCGGCGAGCCGCCGAACATGCCGGATCCTTTCGCCTGGTCATCGGTGACGGTGCGATCGCACGTCTCCTCAACATCACGGGATTGATCAGCGTCTTCGCCGTTTATAAATCGCTCGAAGACGCCCAGCAGAAGCGCGGCCGCGTTCAGGCAACGCTCTAGGCGTCGTTAAAAGCTTCGTCGAGAAGCTCGACGACGTGCTTTACGCCGGCACGATAGCCCGCATCGCGTAATCCAACCGCCACCTGTATCGCACAGCCCGGATTCGCCGTCACGACGACCGTTGCGCCGGTTCGCTCGATCGCGCGCACTTTACGCTGCTGCAGCCGCGACGCCATCTCGGGTTGCGTAAGGTTGTAGATGCCGGCACTGCCGCAGCACAGATCGCTCTCATCCATTTCAACCAAGCGAAGGCCGGGAATCTTGGAGAGTAATCGGCGTGGCGCGCGGGCAACCCGCTGCGCGTGGACGAGGTGGCAAGGCTGCTGGTAGGTCGCGGTTGCGTCAACGCTGCGGCTGGGCGAACCGAGGTCGAGAGCATCGAGAACCTCGGTGACGTCGCGGACGCGCGCGGAAAAACGTTCCGCGCGCCCGCTCCACTCGGAGTCGCCGGCAAAGAGCTCGCCGTATTCGCGCAGCGCGCTGCCGCAGCCCGCTGCATTGACGACGTAAACGTCGGCGCCGCTCTTCTCGAAGGCGGCGATGTTGCGCTTGGCCAATGCGCGTGCAAAGTCGCGGTCGCCGGCATGCACCGCGATCGCGCCGCAACAACCTTGCTCTGCCGGAACCGTCACCGAAAGTCCGCCGCGGCAGAGCATGCGCAGCGTCGCTTCGTGAACCGATGCGAAGGCGACGGGCATAATGCAGCCGGCGTGGAGCATAGCCAGGCCCTGCGGGTCCGATGCCTCGACACGCTGACCGGCCACGGCAAAGAACGAGGCCGAGATCGGCGGTGCCAGTTTGACGGCCGTGCCAAGTCCGACGAGCTTGGCAACCCACAGGAGACGTGCTTGCTGCGCGAATCGGAGGATCCGAGCCGCGGCGCGCATGAGCTCGGGGCGCCCGAAAAGCGCCCGCATTAAGCGCTGCGTCATACGGGCACCCGAGCTCTGCGCGGGCTCTTGCGCGCGCAGGATCTGTGCTCGGGCGGTTTCGAGCAACTGGCCGTAGGCGACACCGGAAGGACAGACCGCTTCGCAGGCCCGGCAGTCGAGGCATTCGTTCATCTGGTGGACGAAGCCGGCGCTGAGCAGGTCGAGCTGGCCCTGTGCTACCGATTTAATCAGACTAATGCGGCCGCGCGGTCCCGACGTTTCTGTCATAGTTTCGAGGTAAGTCGGACACGACGGCAAGCAGAGCCCGCACCGTATGCAAGCGTCATAGATTGACGCTTTCGGCTGGTCGGTTCCGCTGAAGCCCCGCGGCGCGATCATCGCCGCTTCGGGCTTCGCCCTCAATGGCCGTCAGCTCTTTCGGCAACTCGTTGCGACGTCAAACTCGGAGGTAGCGTGAAGAAACGAATCAAGGTTGCGGTGACCGGTGCGGCCGGACAGATCGGCTACGCATTGCTGTTCCGCGTCGCCTCCGGGCAAATGTTCGGACCCGATACCGAGCTCGAGCTGCAGCTGCTGGAGTTGGAAGCGGCGCTGCCCAGCCTGAGCGGCGTCGTCATGGAACTGGAGGACGCGGCCTTTCCGCTGCTCAAGGCGGTGCGAACCGGTTCGGACGTCAACGAAGCGATGGACGGCGTGAACTGGGCGCTGCTGGTCGGGGCGGTACCGCGCAAGGCGGGCATGGAGCGTTCCGATCTGCTCCGTATCAACGGGCAGATCTTCACCGAGCAGGGGCGTGCGATCAACGAACGCGCCGCCAAAGACGTGCATGTCTTCGTCGTCGGCAACCCGGCCAACACCAACTGTCTCATCGCGATGGAGAACGCGCCGAACGTTCCCAAGGACCGCTTCTTTGCGATGACGACGCTGGACGAGCTGCGCGCTCGCGCCCAACTCGCGCGTAAGAGCGGCGCCGACGTCACTGCAGTCACGCAAATGGTCATCTGGGGAAATCATTCGACGACGCAGTATCCGGACTTCACTCACGCCAAGATCGGCGGCAAGGCCGCGCACGAGGCCATCGGCGATCGCCATTGGCTCGAGAACGAGTTTATCGCAACGGTGCAGAATCGCGGTGCCGAGGTAATCAAGGCGCGCGGAGCCTCGTCGGCGGCCTCGGCGGCAAACGCGGCCGTTGTCGGCGTTTACAATCTCACGCACGACACCCCCGAAGGCGAGTATTACTCGGTCGGACGCTGCTCGGGCGGCGAATACGGAATCGATCCTGGTTTGATCTTCTCGTTCCCGTCACGAACGGAGAACGGCGTTTCGCGGATCGTCGAAGGACTCGATCACGACGACTTCGGCAAGGGCAAGCTGGCGCATACCCTAGACGAGCTGCGCAAGGAGCGCGACGCGGTTCGGGAACTCGGCCTAGTACCCGCGTAAGCGGGGAAACGGACTCGGTACGGGGCTAACCGAACAACGAGGTCAGATGAAAGCCTCTTCCAAGCATCAGCCCGACCTCGATCTGATCCACGTCAACGTGGCGTCGACGGCCGGCGCCTACACCGTCGGAAACGCCTCGTTTTTCCGCTATATTCTGCGTTTAGGCGAGCTGGGGCTGCGGCTTTCGCTGGCCGACCAAGAGGCCGTCGACGTGCTCGCCGCGGTGCCGCACGCGCTAGGCCCGGACGAAGAGATTCCTTCGATTTCAGGGCGCGGCTGGCGCGTCGTGCCGGCCCAGGGCGAGCTGGATTGGCCCGTTTTGGAAGCCACGCCCGAACGGTTGCACAGTGCCCTTGAGCGAGCGCGAAGCCTGCTGTGGATGCACGCCGCGCGGTTTGCCGTGAGCGCCGGCGAGATGGCGGCCATCGAAGACGAGCTCGAAGCGGTGTACGGCGTTATCATGCGCGCTGAAGCTGCCGGCGTCGCCGTCAACATTTCTTACGTCGCGTAGCACAACCGTCGCGTGAATGTAGTCTGCGAGCTGCCGCTGCAGGGTGCGGGCGGCGAACCGATTTCGTTCGAGCGTACCGTCTATTCACACGGGTGCGCCGGGCTGCCGCCGGCAGCGGTGGAAAGCTCGCCGCTCCTTTACCGCCGCTCCTTTCGTGCCGGAACGCGCGTCGTCGAGGTGGCGATGCGCGAACGCGCGGGAAAGCTGGTCGCCGAAACGCCGGCGAAGCTCGGAACGCGCGCGGCGGCCGGCATTGCTGCGGAGATCGCGACGATGTTTCGCCTCGACGAAGATCTCACGCCGTTTTATGCGAGCATCGCCGGCGACGAACTCTTGGGATGGGCTGCGGACGGCGCGGGACGCATTCTGGCCAGCCCCACGGTCTTCGAAGACGTCGTGAAGACGATCTGCACGACCAACTGCGCGTGGTCGGCGACCGTGCGCATGACGCGCGCGCTCAGCGAACTCGGTGAAGGCGCCTTCCCCGGACCCGAGCGGATGGCCGCGGCGCCCGAGTCGTGGTATCGCGACGCGGCGCGCGCCGGCTATCGCGGCGAATATCTGCAAAACATTGCGGGCAACGTTGTCGCCGGAACGCTCGATCTCGAATCGCTGCGGTCCTTCGAGCGCTTCGGAGACGATGAGGTCGAAGAGCAACTGCTCGAGCTGCCGGGAATCGGGCCGTACGGCACGGCGCACGTCATGCAGCTCTTGGGGCGCCACCGCCGTTTAGTGCTTGACTCGTGGACGCGCCCGAAATACTTGCGAGTCAGTGGAAAGCGAAGGGCAGCCGATTCCACTATCGAGCGAGCCTTTGCCCGATACGGTAAGTACGCCGGGCTCGCGTTCTGGCTCTATCTTACGCGAGACTGGATTGAAGAGGACGTCGTACAATGATGCGCATCGTCGTGGCGATCGACGGGTCGCCTACGGCCTTGCACGCGTTGGCGCGGCTGCTTAAGCTGCGTGCAGAGTTCGCGCAGGAGCCGGAACTTCACGCGGTCGCCGTCGTCGACTACGCCGGGGTGCCCGAGCAACTCGGTAAAGCGCCGCCGGAAGCGCCGGATCTCTTGGCGGCCGAAGCGGAGACCGCGCTGGCCGTCGCGCTGGAACGAGCCCGCGAGGACGGCGCAAAGCTTATCGGTCACCTGCGGCGAGGGCACACGGTCGAACAGATTCTCATGCTGGCGGACGAGATTCTAGCCGACATGATCGTGATCGGGACGCACGGGCGAAAGGGACTCCGAGCGATGCTCGGCAGCACCTGTGACGGCGTGGTTCGCGAGTCGGAAATTCCCGTGCTCGCAATACGGCACTAGCCGCTCTAGTACGTGCCGGCCACCCAGAGCCAAAGAACGGTAATCCCGAGCGTCGCCGGAACGACGACGGCGCCCAGACGCAGATACTCGCCCCTGCTCATGCGCAATCCGTAGCGGCGCAGCACCGCGAGCCAAAGAATCGTTGCCAGCGATCCGCTGGTAAATAAGTTGGGCCCGAGGTCGACGCCGGCGATCAGCGGGTAGGCGACGCCTTCGGCATACGCGTGCCTCGTGATGTGCGACGCGGCGACGGCAACGGGCAAGTTATTAAAGAGGTTGGCGAAGATCGCCGCACCGCCGCCCGCTGCAGCATTGAACGCCAGAGCCCCGTACTTCATCGTTGAATCGAGCGCGGCAATTGCCCACTCCGTAAATCCCGCGCGCGTTACCGCATCGAGCAGCACGAAAAGACCCGCTAACAAGACGAACGTGCTCCACTTAATGTGGCGAGCGCCCGCCAACGGACTGGTGCTGGCGATTCCCAGCAGCATTACGCCCCCGAGGGCCGCCACGGCTCCGAGCGGCCAGTCGAAGAGCAACGCGGCCACGTAGGCCAGCACGACGGCAAGCATGCCCCAAAGCGCCCGCACCGTTCGCGGCTGCGGCGGTTTAGATTTTGCAACTTCGTAACGCCCGCTCAGCCGCCGGCGGAAGAAGAAGAGGAAGATGCCGAGATTAGCGGCGATGGCCATGGCTTCGGCCGGTCCTAAATGCCAGAGATACGGCAACAGTTGCGCGTGCGGCAGAATCAAGACGTTGGCCGGATTGGAGAACGGCAAGCCGAACGAGGCCGTGTTGGCAACAAAAATGCAGCCGTACAGAAATGGCTCGGCGCGGATCTTCGAATGCGCCGCGACGGCGCGATAGACGATCGGGGTGAGTGCGATCGCCGTGGCATCGTTGGAAAGGACGAGCGTAACGGCCGCCGCAGCCAAGAAAAGGTAGACGAAGAGCCGGCGCTGCGAGCCCCCGGCGCGCTCGAGTAAAAGCTGCGTGATCCATTCGAAGGCGCCGCTCTCTTCGGCCGCCGCCGATAAGAGCATCAGGCCCAGAATAAAGAGCAGCACGTTCCATTGACGCGCCACTGCGTCGAGCGCCGCTCCCGGAGGCTCGTATCCGGCTGCTAAGACGATGAGTGATCCGGCGAGCGGCCAGACCCACGTATGAATGCGCCACGGCCGCAGGCCGAGCAACAACATCGCCACGGCGGCTATAAGGTAGACCAACGAGGTTACGCCTTCAATCGCCTAGGCGTGCGTTCTATTTCTCGGCGCGATCGCGAGGGTGGGCCTCGTCGTAAGCGCGGCGTTTGTGCCCCATGGCCAACTGGAGATAGACGCCCGTCGTGGCCAAGCTCTCGTGCCCGAGCAACTCGCGAACGGTTTCGAGATCCACGCCGTTCTCGACGAGATGCGTAGCAAAGGAGTGGCGCAGCGTGTGCGGCGAGGCGTGTTTCTGAACGCCGCTTAGGCGATAGATCGCGCGAAAGATCCGCCACACGTGTTTGGGCGTGAGCCCCTTGCCTCCGCGCCCCAGAAAGAGCCGCGGGTCGGCGCTCTGCGGTCGCACCCGGAGGTAGGCTTCGATGGCAGCCGCGGAGGTACGATTGATCACCACGGTCCGTTCCTTGTTCCCCTTCCCGGTCACGCGAATAGTCCGCTCGACAAGATCCACGTCGGCCAAGCGAACGCCGGCCACTTCGGCGCGGCGCATTCCGCTGGCATAAAAGAGCTCCATAATGGCGACGTCGCGCAGGCGCGCCTCGTCGCTGCGGCCTGCCAGTGAGGTCCGGAGCAGTTTCATCACCTCATCCACCTTGAGCGGCGCCGGGCGCTTCTTGGAGACCGAGGGGCCGGGAATGGCCGCGGCCGGGTCGTTTTCCAAGAGGCCGGTGATCTTGAGGAACCGGTAGAGCGCCCGGATCGACGAGAGCTTACGGCAGACGGTCCGGCTGTCGTAGCCCCGACCGTCGAACATATGCGCAATATACTGGCGGATTTGGGTCGGCTTGATTTCAAGCAAGGCGCTGCCGTCTTGGGTCGTTCGCAAGAATTCGCCGAACTCCATGAGGTCGCGCTCGTAGGCAGCCACCGTTAGAGGGCTGCGCTTGCGCTCGGTCAGCAGATAGCCTCGCAGGTCGCGGACTAGGGGATCGACCACCGCCGCGGGCTTTCCGGTCCCCCTCTTCGTGCTTAGTGAATGCGACATAATAAATCTTTCATCGCATTCGAGAGAAGCAGAAAACGCTCC
>DATAPM010000216.1:0-10343 GCA_036265225.1 Vulcanimicrobiaceae bacterium | reverse complement strand
CGGCGCATCGCCCTCGACACCCACAAGGGTCAGTTGCAGCCGGCATATCTTCTCTACCGCAGCCTGGGCTTCGATGAGTGCGCGCCGCACGGCGACGTTGACTACGAGTCGCCGACGTTCATGGAACTCTGGATCTAAGGCGCATGTATGGAAACATAGCCGACGATCGGATTTGAACCGATAACCTATCGCTTACGAAGCGATTGCTCTACCGTTGAGCTACGTCGGCGCAGGCCGTTGACTCCGGGCCGCGGCTCTTTCAACGAGCCGGGTGCCGGCCCTTCCCCGCGGCACCCTAAGTGAGGCTGTTTTGAGCCGCCTTTGATGGCGTACGGGCCGCCGGAGCGCCATCATTAACGTTACCATGAAACGTCTTGTGCCGCTCGCGCTTTCCCTTGCTTTGGCCGCTTTCGGGACGGCGCGCGCCGATAAAGCCGCTACTTTCCACGGCCCCGCCGACGCGTCGGAGAACGCCTTCGTCGGAGCCATCGCCAAAGATCTCGCGTCGCGTTACCCGACGGCAGCCGACGCTCAGAAAGCCGGATACGTTCGCTACACCATCGAGGATGAAAGCGGCGCGATCAGTTACGCGAACATGCAATGGCAATCCACCGACATTCGTCATCCCAGCCAGCTTTGGTACGACAAGAACGGTCAGCTGCTCGGCGCCGACTACTCGATTTTGGTCAGCCGCAGTCCGTCGCGTCCGCAACTTTGGGGCGTCAATCCGGGGCGTTGGGTCGAGTTCGACGGACACATGCATTGGGTCACCAAAGATCCGGCAACGGGCGCGCTTACCTACGATCAGTGGGCGTGGGATAAAGCATTCGTCGCTGCCGGCGGCAATCCGGAGCATCCGAGTGCCGCGACGCTCGTCGCGATGAAGAAAGTCGACGAAACCGGAAATGTGGTGACGGTCTTTCACTTCCCCGCGGTCTGGGATCTCATCGTTTGGGTGAAGGCCAACCCCAACGGAGCTTTTGCCGACAAGAATCCGTTGGTACAGCCTTAGCCCGCTTCGGTATCGTGGAAGGTCCCGCGCTTGGCGCTCGCGTCGAGCTCGAGATCGTCGAGGAAATAATAGACGATCTTTCGGTCGTCGAAACCGACCTTCGCCAGCGACCGCCCATTGATGTCGACGACCTCGTGCACGTGGCCGACTCTGCCCGCGTACGCGTAGTTGACCTCGGTATAGTTGGGATCGTCCGGTTTGGGGCGGGGCGTTGCCTTGACGCCGCGAAACGGCGTCCGATGCCTATGCATGGCAGCGAGGTTCGACGCAGCGGCTTGCGAAGCATCGCTTATGATCATCGAGTATCGAGGCAAGCGTCCAAAGATCGCTTCGTCGGCCTTCGTAGCGCCGACCGCCGTCCTGATCGGCGACGTCGAAGTCGGCGAGGAGTCGAGCATTTGGTTCGGCACGGTGTTGCGCGGCGACAACGGCCCGATTCGCATCGGCGCTCGCACGTCGATTCAAGATAACGCGGTCGTCCACGTCAGCGAGGGCGGCCAAACGCTCGTCGGCGACGACGTGACGGTCGGCCACTGCGCCGTGATGGAGGACTGCAATATCGAACGGCGCGCACTGATCGGAAGCAACGCGACGCTGCTCAACGGATGCCGCGTCGGCGAAGGAGCGTTGATCGCGGCCGGGAGCGTCGTTGGGGAAAAGGTTGCCATTCCGGCGAGGGTCGTGGCGGCGGGCGCTCCCGCAACCGTGAGAAAGACTCTCGAAGGCCCGGCGGCAACGTGGATCGAGGTTGCGGCCGACGAGTACGTCAAGCTCTCGCGCTTCTATCTCGCGCAAAGCATCGGCACGCCTGAGGATCACGAAGTTACGATCTAGACGCCGCGGATCGTGGCGTAAAGCAGCACGGCGTTTAGCGATAAGATGGCGGCCGCGGCCGTCGCGGCGAGCGTGGTCGTCCAGGGTCCGTTGACCAGTGGCCCCATCGTCTCCCGGCGCGAACCGAGCCAAACCAGCGCGATCACCGGCACCGGCAGAACGAAACTGAGCACGACCTGGCTCAGCACCAGCGTCTGTGTGACGTTGGCGCCGATTGCGACGACGATTACGGCGGGCAGCATCGTAACGAGGCGCCGCACCCACAGCGGCACCGAAAACCCAACGAAGCTTTGCATGATGACTTGGCCGGCCATCGTGCCGACGACCGAGCTGGAAATTCCCGAGGCCAGAAGGGCTATCAAAAAGATCACTGCCGCGAGGTTGCCGAGCAGTGGCGTCAGCGTGCGGTAGGCAGTGGCAATATCGGCGACGGCGGCGTGGCCGCTGGAGTGAAAGACGGCGGCCGACATATACATCATCGCAAGATTTACGACGCCGGCAATAGCGAGCGCGACGACGACGTCGGCATACGCGAATCGCACGAGTCTGCCGCGGTACTCCTCGCGCTCGGGAACGATGCGGTCTTGCGTTAGGGCGGAATGCAGGTAGATAGCGTGCGGCATTACCGTCGCACCGACGATTCCAACGGCCAGGAACAGGCTCGACGAGCCGCCGATCCAAGGCACGACGGAATGATAGAGTATTTGATTCCACTGCGGCCGCGAGATCAGGGTTTCGACGACGTAGCAGACGGCGATCACGCCAACCAGCGATCCGATCAGCACTTCCATGGTTCGGAAGCCGTAACGGTGGAGCGCGAGGATCGCGTAGGTAACGACGGCGGTAATCACTGCTCCGGCAAGCATCGGAATATGGAAGAGCAGGTAAAGCGCGACGATGGCTCCGAGAAACTCGGCCAAGTCGGTGGCCATCGCCCCCAGCTCGGCCACGATCCACATTGCAAAAGCGACGGGTTTTGAAGTGTTCTCGCGCGATAGCTCGGCGAGATTCTTTCCCGTGGCAATACCGAGTTTCGCCGAGAGCCCTTGAAAGAACATCGCCATGAGATTGGCCAGCACCACCACCCAGAGAAGGCGATAGCCAAAGCGCGCTCCTCCGGCGATGTTGGTGGCGAAGTTCCCCGGGTCCATGTAGGCGACCGATGCAACGAAAGCGGGGCCCGCGAAGGGCAGCAGCGCCGCGATTCCGCGTCGTTTCCCGGCGAGCGCTTCGTGCGCGGCGGCTACGACCTCGGGTCTGCCGGCGCCGACTCCAAAGCTACGTTGCAACGCGCACCATCGCCGCGTGCTTCCGCCGCAGCGTAACGCGCCGCTTTCCGCAACGCACGATCACGCGCGCCGCATCGGCATCTTCCACGCGCAGCAGCAACCCCGGCAGAACGCCTGATGCGGCAAAGAACGCAATCGCGTGATCGTCGCGATCGTCGAGACTCTCGACGCGCGCGCTCGCTCCGACGCGTAAGCTTGCCAGGGTGGTTTGCGGCTTATTCTTCGGCAGCGTGTCGCCGTAAGGAATCGGGTGCCCGTGCGGATCGCACGCTGGACGGCGCAGCAGCGTGGCGATGCGCCAGGCGACGTCGTCGGAGATGGCGTGTTCGATACGCTCCGCCTCCGCGTGCACGCGCTCCAGCGGCACGCGGAGCGTGGTGTGAAGGAACGTTTCCAGAAGGCGATGACGCCGGATCATCGCAACGGCAAGTTTTCGTCCGCGCCTCGTCAGGCGAAGGGGTTCGGCAGCAACACAGGGTTCGAGCAGCCCGTCGCTCTCGAGCAGCCGCTTTGCCTTGCTTACCGAAACGCGGCTCACCGCGAGATAGCGCGCCACGGCCGCGGCGCGCACCGGTTCGCCGCCGCCCATTTGGTAGATCGCTTTGACGTAATCTTCGCGTGCCCGCGTGGGCGAGCGGTCGCCCCCAATGGCGAGCATTTCGGCTTTGTTAGCCATAGGTAACGCAAACCATGGTTAACAGCTTATCGCGCGAACATGCGGTTCACCTTTTTGAGGCCCCGCAGTTTACATCCGACCCTCTCTACGGTGGCGGGAAGTGGGATTCGTCGCCATACGGTAGATAGAGCGTAAACTCGCGCTGGAAGCGGAGTTTGACCGTACCGGTGGGACCGTTGCGGTGCTTAGCGATGATGAACTCGGTGAGGTCGGGCTCGGGACACTCCGGATTGTAGTAGCCGTCGCGATAAAGGAATGCGACGACGTCGGCTTCCTGCTCTAAGCTTCCGCTGTCGCGCAAGTCCGCAAGCATCGGACGCTTCTCGCTGCGGAGTTCGACTCCGCGATTGAGTTGCGCGCAGGCGACGATCGGAACGCCGAGGTCTTTGGCCGTCATCTTGAGCGTGCGGCAGATGTCGGAGAGCTCTTCGTTGCGATTGGCGCCGCGCGAAAGCACGCCGGGCCGCACGAGCTGGAGGTAGTCTATGAAGATCGCGGCCAGGCCGACCGTAGATTTGAGGCGGCGACAGCGGCTGCGCACGTCGCTGATCGTCAGCGCGCCGACGTCGTCGAGGTAGATGGGCAGGTCGTTGAGCGTACCCATCGCGCGCGAGATATCTTCCCATTGGTGCGGCTGAATGTTCCCGCGGCGCATGTGATTCATCGAAATACGGGCTTCGGCACAAATCAGTCGCTGGATCAGCTCGTTGTTCGACATCTCCAGCGAGAAGAACGCGATGGGCCCGCATTGTTCGCGAGCTGCCGCGACCGCCATGTTGAGGGCGAAGGACGTTTTGCCCATGCCCGGGCGTGCCGCAACGATGATGAAGTTGCCGGGCTGGAATCCGGTCGTCATTGCATCGATGTCGTGAAAGCCGGCGGTGAGACCGGTACGGTCACCGCGCATGTGAAAGAGCCGGTCGATGTGATCGAAGGCATCCTTCATCAAGCGGCTCACCGGCATGAACTCGGTGACGCCGCGCCGTTCGCCGATCGTATAGACGAGCTGCTCGGAACGGTCGAGGGCGCCGAGCACGTCCTGCTCTCCTTCGTAACCGAGCTGCGTGATCTCGCTGCCCGCGTGGATGAGCGAACGGAGCACCGCCTTCTCGTGGACGATCGTCGCGTAGTAGCGCGCCGAACCCGCGGTCTGAACCGTGTCCATCAAGGCGCCGATGTAGGAAAGCCCACCGACGCGTTCGAGCACGTTGCGACGGCGCAGCTCTTCGGAGACCGAAATCTTGTCGAGCGGCTCGCCGCGCTCGAAGAGGTCGATCAGTACGGAGAAGATCGTCTCGTGGACGTGCGCGTAGAAGTCGCCCGGCCGAACGATTTCACCGACGGCGGCCATCATCTCGCGGTCGACCAGCACCGAGCCGATCACCGCCATTTCCGCCTCAATATTATTGGGCGGAATACGGTCGATCGACGAAGTTAGCGGCTGTACACTCATGAGGCTCGAGCGGCTGTGCGTCGGGTCGCCGGTGAACGCCTTGTGGGTCGCTTGTGCATAGCGACGAAATTCTGCGGATGAACTGTGCCACACGTGGTGGCACTCTGCTTAGGCGGCGATGCTAGCGACGGCGGCGGCGCGGAAGATCCTCGAGCACTTGCTCTACCCTCGAAATGGCGATGACGCCGAGCCCTGCCGGAGCGGCTTCGGCTTCGCGCGCATTCTCTTTGGGGACGATCGCGCAGCGCATGCCGGACTGGCGAGCAGCGAAAAGCTTCTCGACGATGCCGCCGACGGCACGAACTTTGCCGGCGATTGAAAGCTCTCCGGTCACGGCGACGTCTTGCGGCAGCGGCGTCTTGGTGACCGCCGAGTAGAGCGCGAGAAAGATACCTAGTCCCGCCGAGGGCCCGTCGATGTTTCCGCCGCCGACGACGTTAATGTGCAGATCGTAATCGGCAACGTCTTGCCCCGTCACCGAACGCAGCACGCTTGCGGCGTTGAAGACGGAGTCTTTAGCCATCGAGCCGGCCGTTTCGTTGAAGCGAATCGTGCCCTTACCCTTTTGCGAGGCCGGAAACGCGCGCGCCTCGATCTCGATGATGCTGCCCATGTGGTGGAGCACGCCGAGCCCGAAGCTCTTGCCGATCTCGTTCCTGGCCCGTCCTTTGACCAGGGTGTGGCGGACCAGGCGGCTCGTCTGCACGACGTGGCGCACGTCGTCCTCGAGAATCGAGGGACGCTTGAGGCGCTCGGCGTGCTTACCCGGATGGAGACGAAAGAGTGCTTGGCCGTAGGCGTCGGCGACGATTTGCACCGCCTTGCGCCCTTCGATCGTGTACGAAGCAATGAGCTGCGCCACGCGCCGCGTCGTCCGCGCGCCAAGCCGTTTGACGGCTCCCTGCACGATCGTGAGTATCTGAGTCTCGGTCAAGGGCGCGAAGAAGATCTCGGCGCAGCGCGAGCGGATCGCCGGATCGATCTCGTCGGGCTCGCGCGTCGTCGCGCCGATGAGAATGAAGTCGGCCGGCGCGCCCTCGCGGAAAAGCCGT
Organism: Vulcanimicrobiaceae bacterium; assembly: GCA_036265225.1. Lineage (GTDB taxonomy): Bacteria > Vulcanimicrobiota > Vulcanimicrobiia > Vulcanimicrobiales > Vulcanimicrobiaceae > Cybelea. The sequence goes on along the minus strand of DATAPM010000216.1, from coordinate 4,027 downwards.
TTGACGTACTCCGGGACGTTGGGCGCGCTCTCGTCGTAGTACGACGACTCAAACGTGACCCGCTTGTCCTCCAAAACTTTAAGCAGCCGCGACTGCAGCGACGCATCCATTTCGCCGATCTCGTCGATGAAGAGCACGCCGCCGTGTGCGCGCGAGACCAAGCCGAGCTTGGGCTCGGGAACTCCGGCCTCGGCGAACTCGCGCCGGCTTCCTTGATAGATCGGGTCGTGGACGCTGCCCAGCAGCGGATTGGTCGTCTCGCGCGGATCCCAGCGCAGCGTCGTCCCGCTGGCCTCGACGAACGGTGGGTCTTTGGCGAACGGCGCGTGCGGCCGCGTTTTGGCTACTTCGAGCGCCAGCCGCGCCACGGTCGTCTTCCCGACGCCCGGCGGTCCGTAGAGAATCGCGTGCTGCGGATAGGGCGAGCTGATCTTGGCGAGCAGCGCACGGATCGCGGCCTCTTGACCGACGACTTCTTGCAGCGTCTGCGGTCGAAGCTGCGCCAGCGCCGATGCGGCCAGCGTGCGCCGTGAAAGCGTCTGCAACTCTTCGAGCTTGGCTTGCGTCGCCGGCGTCTCGGGACCGCCGGTTTCGCGGAGCGCCTCGAGCTTGAGGTCCTTAACGTACTCCTGATGGCGCTCGGTCATCTTCTCGTTGACGCGACGATCGATCGCTTCTTCGGCGTGGCGCTGCGCGATGACGTCAGCCATCGCCTCTTCGATCTCACTCAGCACCTTGCGCTGCTGCGCGCGCGTCGTAACGCGCTCGCGCGTCGGATCTTCGAAGACTAAGCGCTGCAGTCCGCAGAGACGGTCGGGCAGGTTCTGCGAACGCATCAACTTGAGCGCGCTGACTTTACCGGCGCGCAGCACGAGCTTGTCCTGTCCGAGAACCGACGAGAGCATCTCGTAGAGCGCGCTGACGTACCGGCTAAGCTCGTCTTCGACGCCGAACTTGCGCCGGAAACGCGTTGCGTAGGTGTGTTGCACGTTAGGCAGCCTGCCTAGGCGGCAACCACGTCTACCACGGTCTTGGCGACGACGTTTTTGTGCAGCCGAATCTCGACGGGATAGGAACCGAGCGCCTTGATCTGATTGGTCATCTCGATCTTATGGCGGTCGATCTCAACCGAGAGGACGCTCGCGATTGCCGTCGCGACGTCGGCGTTGGTTACGGCACCGAAGAGCTTGCCGTTGCCGCCGGCCTTTGCTTTGACCGCGAGCTTGGCCGATTCCAGTCGCGCCGCAAGGTCGCGCGCCTCGGCCAGCTCCTGCAACTCGCGCCGCTCGACGGCTTTCTGCTGCGCGTCCAAACGCGCCAGCGCACCTCGATCGGCTTCGCCGGCCAGTCTGCGCGGCAGCAAGAAGTTACGAGCGTAGCCGTCGGCCACGTCGACGATGTCGCCGCGCTTACCCAGCGACTTGACGTCCTGGAGAAGGATCAGACGCACGCGCCGCTACTCCGATCCGAAGGGAAGGAAGGCAATGAGGCGCGCGCGCTTGACCGCGGTGGTGAGCATCCGCTGGTGTTTGGCGCAGTTGCCCGAAATCCGGCGGGGGACGATCTTGCCGCGCTCGGAGACGTATTTCTTGAGGCGGCCGACGTCTCGATAGCTGACCGCAATGGCTCGATCGGTGCAAAAACTGCACGGCTTGCGCTTGGTGCGCCGTTCCTTGACGGCGCGCTTAACCCTGACCTTGGCTGGCATGGTGGTCCTTTCGACTAGGTGGTTGGCGGTCTGGCTCGGCCGGGAACGGCCGGCAAGACCCTAGCCAGGTGAAGCGGCAGTCGCTCCACCACCGGCCGCTCTGCCGGAGCGCCCGGATTTCGCCTCACAGGTTCGCGCCGGGGGCAGCCGGGGCCTGGCGGCCGAGCCCGTGACGCCGCGCCTCCGATGGTGTATAGTGTCCTAGTTACCCAGGCTTCGAAGTACGCAGGTTCGTTACAGTACCCAGCGAGTCGGATCCGGAGAACATAACAACCAACTGTTAGGAGATTCGCTCGCTACATGTATACAGACGAAACACTTACTTGCGTTGACTGCGGACGCCCGTTCCCTTTCACCTCAGGTGAGCAAGAGTTTTTCGCGATGAAGGGCTTTACCAATAAGCCTAGCCGTTGCACGGATTGCCGTGCCGCCCGTAAGGCCGGACGTTCCGGTGGCGGCGGCGGCGGCGGCGGCGGCGGTGCCCGCGGCGGCGGACGTGAAATGTTCACGGCGACGTGCAGTCAGTGCGGAGGCGTGGCCGAAGTGCCGTTCCAACCGCGCGGTGACAAGCCCGTCTATTGCCGCGACTGCTTCACGACCCGCCACTCATACCGTTAAACTAGGTCTATCGGCAATCGCCACGACCACTGCGAGGAGCCTGCCTAAGGGCAGGCTCTTTTCGCCTTCACCGGAATAGCCCGCAGCGAATGAATCTAGTCTCGAGATATGCTACCGGCGCCGGTCTTGCGCTTATTCACGTTGCAGCGCTCGGCGTGTTTGTGCCGGCACTCTTTCACGTTTCCGATCTCGTCGTTTTTGCGATCTTCGCCTATTGCACGGGCGTCCTCGGCATTACGCTCTGCTACCATCGCGTGCTGACGCATCGCAGCCTGCGTTTGGTCAAACCGCTCGAGTATTTCTTAGCGTTCTTAGGAACGCTGGCGCTGCAAGGCGATCCGATTCGCTGGGTCGCCGTTCATCGCAAGCATCACGCCTACGCCGATCGCGAAGGCGATCCGCATAGCATCGAGCCTGGCTTTCGCTGGGCGCACGTTGACTGGCTCTACCAGCACAACGTCGCCTACCCAAACGAGGCGGAGATCGCCCGCTATGCCGCCGATCTGCATGCCGATCCGTTCTACCGGCTGCTCTCGTACGTCAACCTGCCGCTGCAGTTGGTGGTCGCGGGGCTGCTCTTTTACTTCGGCGGCTGGGCTTGGGTCGTGTGGGGCGGCTTCGCGCGACTCGTCTTCAGTTACCACTCGACCTGGTTCGTCAACAGCGCGGCGCACATGCTCGGATATCGCACGTACCGCACCGTCGATCGGTCGACAAACTGCTGGTGGGTGGCGCTGCTCTCGTTCGGCGAGGGCTGGCACAACAACCATCACGCCTTCCCGTTCTCGGCGCGTCACGGCCTGAGCTGGTTCGAGATCGACATGACCTGGTGGCACGTCCGGCTGCTGAGCTTCCTGCGTCTTGCCGACCGGGTAAGGCTTCCCACCGAGGTAATGCGCCGCAAGCTCGCGTATGCGAGCATTCCGCCGATTTCGACCCGGGCGGATTTAAAGACCGGAACGGGGTAGTATACTTCCACAGTCGAGCCGATGGAGGAACGCATGAATCAGCCACGCGCACGTTGGGAGCGCCCGGACTTCCAAGAACATCCGCTGGGAGCCGAGGTGACGGCTTATCTCAGCACCCCCATCCCCAACCCGAAGCTCTAGGTCCGCGAGCGCGTCTACTAGCGCCGAGCCGGCTTTGCTGGCCCGGCTGCGCGCCGTTGGCGCGGAGCGCTACCACGACAAGCACCCCTTTCACCAACGCCTGGTCGCCGGCGATCTTACGCCCGGCCAAGTACGCGCTTGGGTCGCCAACCGCTACTACTACCAAAAACAAATCCCGATAAAAGACGCCGTCATCTTGGCCAACCTGCCGACGGCCGAGCATCGCCGCGCCTGGATTTCACGCATCGTCGACCACGACGGCGACGGCGAAGCCAACCGCGGCGGCACGGCGCTCTGGCTCGATTTGGGGCGCGCCGTCGGCCTCAGCGAACAAGACGTGCTTTCGGAGCGCGCCGTCGCACCAGGCACGCGGTTTGCGGCCGACGCCTACGTGACGTTCGCCCGCACCCGTCCCTGGATCGATGCCGTAGCGTCGTCGCTTACCGAGCTTTTCGGTCCGCCGGTGATGGAGCGTCGCGTCGCAGCGATCGTCGAAAAATATCCGTGGATCGATCCGGAGGGTCTGGCCTATTTTCGCCGGCGCATTCCGCTGGCGCGCAAGGATGCCGACTGCGCGCTCTCGTGGGTTCTG
>DATAPM010000215.1:0-2479 GCA_036265225.1 Vulcanimicrobiaceae bacterium | reverse complement strand
TACCCTCGTTGCCGTTTGCACCGGCACCAGCGACGTTACCGCCGCCGGCACCACCGGATCCAGCGCAGTTGCAATCGTTCACGACGCCCGCACCGCCGCCCCCGCCCCCGGCCACCACGATCCGATTGCTCAAGGCGTTTCCACCCTCACGGAGATCGGAAGCGCCGCCGCCGCCCCATTCGTGACCGTGTCCGGTGTAGCCCCCGCCGGCGCCGCCACCGTTATAACCCGGCGATCTCCCGCCTTTGCCGCCGACATAAACGTAGAGCGTGTCGCCAGGCGTCACCTCAATGGTCGCCTTCACCGAAGCGCCTTTCCCCCCGCCTTTGCCGCCGCTCGCACCGGTCGCGCTCACGACAAGTTGTTTTACTCCTTTGGGAGCTTTGAAGGTCTGCTTATTTCCTGTATAGGCGAACGTCTGCGAACGGCGCGCGACGCCGAAGGCCTGCACCACCGAGCTCCGCAAGCCGGCCGGCTCAGCTACGAAGGGCAGACGCGAAGCGGAGCAAGACGCGAGCAAGGCTGCCGCACACGGAAAAACAAGAACAGCGCGAAAGCGTAAAGCGTTCATGGTAATTGTTTTAGGCGGCCGGCGAGCGAGGTCCTCGCTAAAGACGCGCGCGCCTAACTGCCCAAAATGTTGATCGCGCGAGCCCCGACTGCGATGACCGTGATCAGCGAGATGAAGCTCTGGATGACCATCAGCACTTTCGCGCGAGGACGAAGCGGCAGAACGTCGGTGGGGCTGAATGCCGACGACGTGTTGAATGCCAGCGCGAAATAGTCGGCGAAGATCGGCTGCCAGCCCACCGGCATGCCCTCGGACGGATCGCCGCGCGTGAACGAAAAATCGGCCCACCCTTTCCAACCGCTTTCGCGGCCTTCCGGTCCGCCGCGGTCGATCAGCCAGTAGGCGAGCGCAAAGACGAGCGCGTTGGTTATCCAAATGGCGACCGAGGTCGTAAGCAGCGTCAAGCCGCTGGCGTGCGAATCCTTCGACGCCATCTCGATGAGGAGCTTCGCCAGGAGCAAGAGTTGGAGCGCCGTGGTCAACGGCAGGATGATCGAGGCCACGTAGCGCTCGATCCGCAGCCAGCGCGTCCGATTGGGCGCATAGCCGGCAATCAGCATCGGAATCGCCAGCGCGGCCGCGATGAGAAACTGTAATCCCCTTGGCATCAGTTCGTATCGGGCCGGCAGCAGGGCGAGGATCGTGGCTATTGCGAGAATCGCTAAGGCCGGAAAGAATCGAGATTCGCGCGGCGGCAGATCGGGCAATGCTGGTAGCCTCCGTTTCCGGTCATTCTATCACAGGCAAAAGGTGCTACAATCCGTCCAGGAGGATTCATCATATGCCGAAGGCACTTCAAATAGTCTGCGCCGTTGCGCTCGCAATCATCTTCACGACGGGCGCGACGCTCGCGCAGACCGCGCCGATGGGCGGTACGCCGATGCCGATGGCTTCGGGGATGCACCCGCCTGCGACACCCAAGCCCTGCGCAACCAAACAGAACGGCTGCAAGAACAAAAAAAAGAAGCAGAAGCAAAAGCAGAAACAAAGCCAGAATGCCGGCGGGTCGCCGATGCCGATGGCGCCGATGAGCCCGCACCCGGGGCAATCACCACCGCTGTAGGTTGAACAAGAACCGTTTCGAAGCGTTTACCGAGGGCGTCTTTGCCTTCGCCTTCACACTGCTGGCGCTGACCTTTGTTCTGCCCGAGCTGAAGGTAGCCAACGATCGAAACCTAACCGCAGCGCTGCTGCACTTATGGCCAAACCTCGCGGCCTACGCGTTGAGCTTGATGGTGGTCGGCATCATGTGGCAGAACCATCAGGCTCTCTTCCGTATGGTGCAACGCGTCGATCGCAAGACGATTTTCTGGAATTTATTGCTTCTGGGCGGCCTCGCGTTCATACCGTTCGCTACGAGCACCCTTGGAAACTATCCAACGCTGCGCCCGTCGACGTTTCTCTATGGCGTGACGCTATCGTACACCGCGTCCATGTATAACCTGATGCTCGACCATCTAGTGCGGACGCGAGCATTTCTGCCGGAGATAACCCCTGCGGTCATCCGCCAGACCGTACAAGCGTATCGAGTTGGATGGTTCGGCTATACGTCAGCGACGGTGCTCGCGCTCTTTCTTCCGATCGTGAGCTTCGCCGCATATATCGCGATCGCGATCTATTATCTCGTGCCGCGTGGCGTGGACGCCGACCTACCGCAGTAGCGTATGCCTTATTGCAGCGCCGACGTCGCCGATGCGATTGCTCGAGCCATGCGGTCCGTCGCCGTCGTGATCGTCTGCTGATTGCCGCCCGCGAAGACGATCTCTGGGAAGCTAGTGTAGACGCGGTCGATCGTATGGTAGTAGCTATTCTCCAGTAATCCACCGTCGGCGAAGAAGGCGCTACGCGAGGCCTGCTCGCGCGTGGCGATGGCCTGCATCGTGGCGACGTCGCCGTGCTCCTCAGCTT
>DATAPM010000214.1:0-2717 GCA_036265225.1 Vulcanimicrobiaceae bacterium | reverse complement strand
TTGCCGCCGAGTTGCGGACGCGCGGCGGCGTCACGCCGGCGCCACGCGTTCGATTGCGCCGTAACGCGAGCGGCGGGTTCGACGAGGAATCGCTGCCGTGAGGCTGCGGCGCGGCCTGCTTTTGCTCACCGCCGCAGCCGTCGTCGCCGCGACGGCGCTCTCGCCGCCGTTCGACCGGCTGGCGGATCGTTCGTTCGCCTGGCACATGCTGCAGCACATGCTCTTGCTCTATCCCGTTGCGCTGCTGCTGCTCGCCGCGCGACCCTTCGACATCTTTGCGGCGGTGGCCGGAAAGCGTGGCGCCGCCGTTACCGTCCGCGCGATGCGGCGATTCGAAGCCGCTGCGGCGCCCTGGATCACGCTGGCCTTTTTTACCGCCGTATTGTGGGTTACCCACTTCTCGTCGCTCTACGAACGATCGCTCGAGAACGGCTGGATGCACGTCGGCGAGCACGCGCTCTATCTCCTCGCCGGCATGGCGTTTTGGCTGCCCGTCGTCGCGCCGCCGCCGATTCGGCCGCTCAACTATCCGGCGCGCCTGCTCTATCTGATGGTCGCCCTGCCGCAGGGAGCGTTGCTGGGCTTAGCGCTCTTCGCCGCGACGACGCCGCTCTACGCCCACTATCTCTCGCTTGCGCCGTCGGCGGCGCTAGCCCTCGACGATCAGCGCAACGCCGCCGCGTTGATGTGGATCGCCGGCGGACTGGCAGTGCTTCTCGCCATGCTCTTCACGCTCGGCGCCTGGGCCCGCCGCGAATCTTTTGCAGCTCGATGACCGAGAAGCCCAACGCCTCGATCTCGAGAGCGAAGCCGCGCTCCAGATCGTCGCCGGCGACGTCGTGGTGGTCCACCCACTCGCCCAGAAGGCTGGTGAAATAGCGCGCGTGATAGCGGCCGCGCAGCGGACGCGTGAAACGCAGCGGGGTGGTGATCGTCCGCGATGCCGTATTGCCGATGAGGATGACGATACTCTCTCCGCGCCGCAGCGCGATCTCCGTCACGTCGTCTCCCAAGCGCAGCATCGGCGAAACGTCGCGGCCGTAGACGTGCAGCTCCAGGTCGGTTTCGCAGTCGAAGTTGGCAAAGAGCGTCGGGTCGGGCACGCGCGCGACGAACCAGGTTAACCGCTTGTCGCGAAAGAGCAAGTTGCGCACGCCCAGCCACTTCCATTGCGGCGGCAGCCGCGGCGAACAGGCGATTCGGGTGCCGCCCAGGTTGAGCCCGCCCGCGCCTTCGACCGCCGACCACACGTAGCGCGGCGGATACCAGGGCGAGAGCATCATCCCTTGATTGGCCAGTGTCTCGCCGTGAAGCCACTCTGAAAACTGCCCCGGGACGGTGTTATTGCGCCCCGGATCGCGCGAGTAGTGCTGAAAGCTCGTCCCCAGCGCGTAGGCCATGAAGCCGGGATTGAAGCGCGCTGCGGCCAGCGCATACAGAAACGTCACGCCGACCCAGACGCCGCCCAGCAATCCCCAGCTGCGCGTCGGGCTATATTCGATGTCGTCGCGCGGCACGGTGCGGATGCCGGCCTCGGTCCAAAACGACGGCACGCTGAGCCGGCTGATGATTCGCGCCGCCGTTTGATGGTCGGCGACGCCGAGCACGACCGGAAAAAGCATGTCGGCCGTGACGTTCGAGCGGGGCGTTCCGTCAACGTCAATGTTGAGGTAGTAGAGGCCGGTCTTGGGATCAATCAGATGTTCGTTGATCGCGGCCCGCAAGGCCGTCGCCTCGCCCGCAAAACGCAGCATCTCCTTCTTTTTGCCTAGCGCGTCGGCCATCGCCGCCATGGCGACCAAGGCCGCATAACACTCCGAGTTCACTTCGGTCGAAGCGCCGGAGATACGGTAATCGTCGATGATGTTGCGCCACCCGATGATGCCCTGCTCCCACGTGCCGGTGGCGGTGCACCAAACTAAGCCGCGCTCGTCGCGCTGCGAAAGGAGATAGTCGGCCGCCTTGCGCGCCTTCGGATACATCTCGCGCAGAAACTCGAGGTTTCCGGTCGCTCGATAGTGATGGGCGAGCGACAGTACCACCAGCGGCGTGTCGTCGTTGACGTTGAGCCCGTAATCCTCGCTCTTACCGTTGCGCACGTCGAAGTACTCGACGATTTTGCCGTTGCGCTCGGCGTGGTCGAGATACCAGCGCAACGACTCGCGCGAGAAGTCCGGGGTAACGTAGTCGGAACCCAGGGAAAATGCGGCGGTGTCGCGCCCGACGCTGTTGTTGGAGCGCGTCGGATCGTTGACGAAGCCCCAACCCGTCGGGGCCAACAGTTGCGTGCGCAGCATGTTGGCTTTGGCCCACAAGACGCCGCGATTCACGTGCACGTCGGGCGTGATCACGACGGATCGCGCCAGTACCGATTCGTAGTATCGCCGCGTGGCCGCCTGCGCTCGCGCCGCCGGCGGCGCGCTCTCGAAGGCCCGGCGCGCGCCGCGCGACCCGTCCGGCGAACCAACCAGCGTAAACCAGATGCGCCGTCTCGCTCGCGGCGCGAGGCGGAGACGATGATGAAAGAGCGCGATCGGGTCGGCCACGCCGTGATGCACCCGGTTCGCGTGCAGCGGCTCGAAGCGCGGGGCATTCATTTTTCCATGGTCGGAGGTGACGGTAAAGCGCGCGGCGACGACCGATGGTCCCAGCGCGCGGGCTTGGTGCGGCGCCGATTCGTTCCACGCAATGATGGCGCCGAGCTTGGCGTCGTGCAC
>DATAPM010000213.1:0-13065 GCA_036265225.1 Vulcanimicrobiaceae bacterium | reverse complement strand
CGAGATTCGCGACGCCCTGCAGCGCGCCGATGACGGCGACGCGTTTCTCGTGGACCTTGCCACCGTCACCTACGCCGACTCTACCGCGCTGACGGAGTTACTACGCTTCTGCGTCCTAGCTAAGAACGACGGCAAGCCCGTCGCGGTGGTGATTCAGACGCCTCAGTTCGCTCGCTTGGTTCAATATGCAGGGCTCGCCGACGCTTTCCCGATTTTCAGCGACACGCAAGCGGCGTTGGAATATCTCAACGAAGCCGAGCCTTCGTGAGCGGTCCTTCGGAGCTTCGGCTTTACTGTCCGGCGCAGCCGCGCTACGTTCCGCCGATACGGCATGCCCTCGCCGCATTTTTGGAAGTGCTCGGCTTCGAACGCCACGAGCAGGATGATGTGATTACCGCGGCCGGCGAAGCATTGGCCAACGCCGTAGAACACGCGTACGCCGGCGCGAGCGACGAAACGCAGCGCATCCTCGAGCTGCTCGCCCGCCTCGACCAGAGTGGAACGCTCAGCGTTGACGTCAGCGACCGCGGTTCGTTCATCGTACGCGATCCGTTGCCCGGCCGCGGTTTCGGCCTGCGAATTATTGCGGCCGTCGCCGGTCAGACCAGCATTGAAACGTCGGGAGGTACGCGCATCCGCATGCAGTTCTCCGGACCGGCTCGCAACGGTTGAGAGTCCTTAAAAAGATGATGCACGTCATCATTGACGGCGTACAAGCGTTCCGGACCAATCATGGGATTTCTGCGAGATTCGTCGTAGCTTCGTTTCGTTCAAACGCTGCTACAAAGGAGAACGCTCATGCGTTGTGTTCCCAACCCGAGCCGGGTCCTTACCAGTGTGGCCGTGGCTCTTTCCCTCTCAGCTTGCAACGGTAACAGCGGACTAAATCCAACCCCGAGCCTGTCCGCGGTACGTCACGCATCCTCCTGGCACAACCCTAATCCGCGGCTGCGTCGCGCGTCGAGCAGCCCGATCCAGCACGTCGTCATCATCGTTCAAGAGAATCGCAGTTTTAACAATTTGTTCATGGGTTTCCCAGGCGCAAAAACCTCAACGTACGGCTACACGTCGGACAACCAAAAAATCACGCTGCAGCCGATCGGGCTGGAGACTACCTGGGATATCGATCATAGCTCCAACTCGTTTTTTGCCGCGTGCAACGGCACGGGAAGCTATCCCGGCACCGACTGCCAGATGAACGGCTTCAATAACGAGTGGGTCGGTTGTAACGGCCGCGGCGAGCCGTCGTGCCCCAATCCTCATCCGCAGTACAGCTACGTCCCCAAGAGCGAAACCAAGCCCTACTTTCAGATGGCTAAACAGTTCGTCTTAGCAGACGAGATGTACGCCTCGAACTTTGACGCCAGCAGCTTCATCTCGCACCAGTACATCATCTCCGGACAGTCCGAAAGCGCGGTCAACTATCCGTGGAGCTGGTGGGGCTGCCCCGGCGGCGGCAGCGATCAGATCGCCGAGGTCGGTCCGCAGCGCCAGATCCCCAACGGCTACGAGACCGTCTGTTGGGATCCCAACACGCTCGGCGACGAGCTCGACGCCGCCGGACTATCGTGGGGATTCTATACGTCGACGTATTACGGTGACGGTGGCATCTGGAGCGCCTACCAAGCCATCAACCATATTTACAATGGTCCCGACTGGAGCAAAGACATCATCACGCCGCAGAACAAGTTCTTGAGCGACGTGACCGGCGGCAAGCTCCGTACGGTAAGCTGGGTCACGCCGACCTGCGCCAACTCCGACCACGCCGGGTGCGGCGGCAATACCGGACCATCGTGGGTAACCTCGCTCGTCAACACAATCGGTGAGTCGCAGTACTGGAAGAACACGGCGATCTTCGTATTCTGGGACGACTACGGCGGCTGGTACGACTCCGAAGCGCCGGCCCTGGCGGATTACGATGGTCTGGGCTTGCGCATTCCGATGCTGATCGTCTCCGCCTACGCGAAAAAACATCACGTTTCGCACGTGCACTACGAACACGGCAGCATCTTGCGCTTCATTGAGGATAATTTCGGCCTCGGACAGCTGTCGGCGAGCGATCAGCGCGCTACGTCCCCGGCCGCCGATGCCTTCAACTTCGGCAAGCCTCCGCGCAAGTTCAAGAAAATTAAGGCACCCTACGGTAAGGAGTACTTCATGCACCAAGCCGTCGACCAGAGGATACCCGATTGGGAATAACAATTAAAGGCGCCGCGGCATTCGCCGCGGCGCTCCTTCTCGCGGCATGCAGCAACGCTGGAACCCCCTCGGCTCCGGCGCTGCCGGGCGTTGCGCCGGCCGCCCATCACCGCTCGGCGAGCGGCAAGATCAAGCACGTCATCATCCTAATTCAAGAGAACCGCAGCTTCAACAACTTGTTCTACGGCTTCAAAGGCGCCAAGACGGCGAAGTTCGGTTACGACAGCAACGGAAACAAGATCAAGCTGTTGCCGATTTCGATTGCGACCAGTTGGGATCTGGACCATAGCTCGAATTCGTTCTTTGCCGCCTGCAACGGGACGGGAAGCATTCCGGGCACGAATTGCCAGATGAACGGATTCGACCGCGAGTACGTTGGTTGCGGCGGCCGCGGGCAGCCGCAGTGTCCCCACCCGGATCCGCAGTACAGCTACGTTCCTCACTCCCAAACGAAGCCGTACTTCGAAATGGCCAAACGATACGTTCTGGCCGACGAGATGTTCGCTTCGAACTTCGACGCGAGCAGCTTTATCTCGCACCAATATATTATCGCCGGCCAGGCTAGTTCTGCCGTCAACTATCCCAGCGGCGACTGGGGCTGCGAGGGCGGTGCCGGCGATGTAATTTCAATCGTCGGCCAGCAGCGCCAAATCCCGGACGGCACCGAGCAGGCCTGCTTCGACAACACGACGCTCGGCGACGAGCTCGACAGCGCCGGCCTTCCGTGGGCCTTTTATACCGCATCGCTCTACGGCGATCTCGGCATATGGAGCGCCTATCAGGCCATCAGCCACATCTTCTACGGGCCCGACTGGAGTCAAGACGTCCTTACGCCGCAGACGCAGTTTTTCAGCGACATTTCCAACGGTAAGCTGCGAACGGTGAGCTGGATCACTCCGACGTGGGAGAACTCCGACCACGCCGGCAGCAACTCCACGACCGGTCCTTCGTGGGTGGCTTCGGTGGTAAACGCGGTCGGCGAGTCGCAGTACTGGGACTCCACTGCGATCTTCATCTTCTGGGACGACTATGGCGGATGGTTCGATCCGGTCGCTCCTAAAATGCTGGACTACGACGGTCTGGGCTTGCGCATTCCGATGCTCATCATCTCGCCGTATGCAAAGAAGGGCCACGTCTCGCACGTCCCATACGAGCACGGCAGCATACTGCGCTTCGTCGAGGATCAGTTTGGGTTGCCGCAGCTCTCGGCCAGCGATGCTCGCGCAACCTCACCGGCGGCCGACGCCTTCGATTTCAATAAGCCGCCGCGCAAGTTCGTTCCATTCAAGTCGCAGTACGACCGGCAATATTTCCTGGATCAGCCGTCGAGCGGCCACCCGCCCGACTCGCAATGAATCGGCGCCGCCCCGGTTTGCTTAGAGCGGACCGGGGCCGGCGGCCATTCCGGTGGGCGGATTGAAGAAGGAGAGGCCGTTGGTGATCTTTTTGAGCACCTTGCCGTTGGAGACGTCGATCTGATACAGGGCCGAGCCGTTCTGGTAGTTACCGACGTCACTGACCCAAATGCTCTTGAAGTCGCCCGCGAAATTGATGTACTGCGGGTTGACGAAGCTGCTGTACACCAGCGTGCACGAGCTTACGCCGCTGCATTTATAGACGCCGTTAGCGGCCGAAAGGTAGCTGGTGTACCATAGGTTGCCGTTGCCGTCAAAAGCTACGCCGTAAGGCAAGCCGGCGCCGAGCTTGAGACGCTGCCGTTTGCCTTTGCAGCCTTTGAACTCGTCGACCTGCGCGCCGGAGCTCTTGGTAACCAAGGCCCAATAGCAGTTGCCTTTGAGGTCGAAGGCGGCGCCGGTGCCCTTCGATTGATCGGAGTCCTTGAGCGTCCGCGTCGGCTTGCTCGCACCTGAGGCGAAGTACGTCATCGAGTGCTGGTTGGCCACGGCGAGGGCGCTGCCGGAGACGGCGACGTCCACCGGAGCGTTGCCGCCGTCGTCGATCGTTCCGATCAGCGACTTACCGCCGGCGGAAAAAACAACGATCCCCTTCGCCATCTGGTCGGACACGTAGAGGTGGCCGTCTTTTCCGGCGGCAACCCCGACCGGGCTTTGAAGACCGGTGTTGATCGTCTTGTACAGTTTCGTGCCTTTATAAACGAGGCAGTCGGCGCCGCCGATATTCTGGCATGTGTAAGCATAGGTCGTTGTCGCGTCGGGCGAGGCGCCCTGTCTGGCAGTTGCACTCGCTGCGCCGTCGGGCGCGAACGTCGGGGCGACGCCGCCGGCGCTGCATCCAGCGATCGTCAGTGCGGACGCGGCAGCTACAGCTGCAAATAAACTCGACTTTACACTCAACATGAGCGCCGTCGTTCCTATCCCAGCGAGGCTAATCCTGCGCTCGGTTATCGCGCTGCCGCTCGCTTCCCTCGCTATTTTGGTCAATGCGTGCGTTTCGATTTTCCCGGTCTTATTCTGGTCTTATTAAGGTAGAAGGCGACCAACGGTTTGCCGCTATCGAGGGTTCGCACTTCCCATTCCGTTCGCGCGCGACTCGCTATAAAAGAGCCGCCGTTAAAATTGTTAATTCCCGTTAACTGTTGTGCTTCGATCGTCTCGATCGTCGAGCCGCATGACCTAAAAGAGACCGCTTCGTGCGAGCTGCTGCGGTCTAGTTCGGCGACCAGAGGGAAAGCGTTAACGCCCTCAGACCCCCCGCGCGCGCCTCAAAAGCGGTGACGCTATCGACTTTTGTCGAAGGCAAGGGCGGGCAACAGTAAAGCCAAGGGGCGCTTTAGCGCTCCGCACCCCGTTTTAGGCCCGGTGGGTCGCTAGATGTACCAAGATTATGCAAGGTTTTTCAAGCGACCTATCCTTGAGTGGCCTTTTGGTACTAGTATATTCGTACTAGCACCCGTGCTTCCGGGCGCCTTCGAGGCGCCGAAAGGCGTAGAACTGCAATGACTAAGACGATCGTCGTTGGCGTCGCACTTGCAATTTTCGGTTCGTTACTTGGTGGCTGTTCTGCCGGCATGGCCGGCGGAACGATGCTTCCTGCGAGTCAATCTGCTGCGACGCGTTCGATCGATTCCGGTGGGGGCGGCCCGATTACGCGGAACATCGATTCCGGTGGCGGCGGCCCGATCACGCGGAACATCGATTCCGGTGGTGGCGGCCCAATAAGGTTCGCCTCGAAAAAGAGGTTTAAACCTGCCGACTCTGCCGGCGGTGGCCCCGTGGTAAAACCCCACTAAGAAGAGAATCCGGTGGCATCCTCGGCCGCCGTTCCCAGCCGAGGATGCCCTCTTGGCAGGTCTAGAGGCGAACGTGGGACCCCCCGCGAAGGGACCTTGACGGAGGCTTCCCCTGGGTCTTGTTTCCGTGCTCTATAATAATTGATTAGGAACATGCTGACGACCGTCGTAAGTAGTGGTCGCTCCAAGTTCGACAACGCCGCATTCGAGATAGCCCTTAGGGCTGCTGATTACGAGCGTTGTGGTTTGCTTGTTGCAGGGAGCGACACGCCGGAATCCATAATCGCGTCCTCGCTTTTGGCGTTGCGCGAGCGACGCTATGTGGACGTCATCGGCTTGCTCTCGGACTTCCCTCAAGACCCGCGCGAGCGGCGGCTTAGCCGCGACGTATTATTGGGAGCGGCTCTCGCGCTGACGCGCGACTTCGTCGGAGGGCTCAGGCTGATCGATCGTGCGCTAGTTGATTTGCAGCCCGGTCAGCCGTTCTATGAGGACGCGGTCTACTACCGGTCGGTCATTGCGTGGATGCAACACGACTATCCCACCGCCGAAAAGGAGACTCTCCCGCAGCTCAAATCCAAGGATGCCAACAACCGGGCTCGCGCCCACGTCCTTCTCTCGTGGATTGCGCTGCGGCGGGCCGAGGTGCTACGACAGGTAGACGAACTGCAGAAGGCGCTTGACGAACTCGATCTCGCCGAGCGGCCGGATCAGTATTACCGCGCCAATGCACTCTTTACGCTGGCCCTCCTCTGCCGGGAACTCCCGCTAGGCGAAGTCGCCGAGCGGGTGCGCGGCATCTACGACACTTTGCCCTGGACGAGCGGCCTTACTCTCGAACGGTTTCAAGTAACGCGCTTCTTGGCGGCGATCAATGAGCTGTCCGGTAACGAGCTTGCCGCATTCGCGGGATTCAAGGCGGCTGCGCGACTTGCGCCTTCGGAACATTGGAGCGTCCTGTGCTTAACCGATCGCGCACTGCTGGCCAGGAACACTGGCGAAATCGCTTTTGCGGCCGAGCTGCTTCAGGAAGCTCACGAGTTAGCGCAGCGCCTTTCGTGGAATGTCAGCGGCGAAGAACGTTCGGCGCTCCTCGTTCTTGCCGAACTATTCTCTGACGAAGATCCTGGAATAGCAGAGCAGTACCTGGCGCGATTCCGCTCGCTTACGGCGTCCGTAATTCCGCTGCTTTCGTATGGCACCGACCCGCGTATTCGAGGCCTCGAGCTCTATTCTCAAGGTCTCGCGTGGCTGCGCCTCGGCGATGTCGGTGAAGGCAAGGCGGCGTTATCAGAGGCGTGGGCGATTTACGAAGACTTCGATTACGGTTGGCGCGCCGCGCTTTGTGCGTTGCACCTTTACGAAACCACGCGCGACCGCCGGTGGCTGCAACGGGCCGCGCGCAAGATCGCTTCGTGGCCCGATAGTTGGATAGCTCGCCGTATTACGGAGGTGACCAACGCTTCGTGTGCTTCGCTCGAGTTGGTTCCTCCCGCAAAGCGCGACGTTTTGGAACTGGTTCGCGCAGGCAGGCGCAACTCGGAAATAGCCAGCGTTTTAGGGCGGAGTCCGAACACGATACGAAACCAAATCTCACAGCTCTTCCAAACGTTCAACGTCAAGAGCCGCGCGGAGCTCGTTTCGATACTCGCTAAACAGTCAACGGTTACTCGCCTGCGTCCACGCACCGCCAAGGCCTAACAACCCGCGACTTCAATAGCCGCTCACGTCGACCGGCACCGCTCCGATCGCCCGGAACGTGCGCTCCTCTTCCCAATGTGGCCACCAACCGCTAACGAGCGTATCGAGCGGCTGCCACAACAATACCCAGCCGGCAACGATCAAGCTTTCCGAGGCTAGCGCGCGCAGCGCATCGGGGATGAAGAGCATCTTGTTCACCGCCGTAGATGCGGCGAGGCTGATGGCGAAGAACGCTAAGCCGATGGCAAAAGTCCGCAGGCCGACCCATCGCATCGCTGCCAGCTTGCGCCGCGCTTCGGCGATGGCGTGGCCGCAGTAGCGCTCCAGTGCTCGACGCACCTGGCCCTCCGTCTGCGGGGTTAGCGTGCGCGACGGCACGAGGACGCGCAACCGTACCGAGTCGAGCTTCGAGACCAGATGAGGGAGCCGAGCCATCTCGGCGATGCTTTCGAGGCCTTCGGGTTCGTCGGCAAACGGGTCGAACGCGCGCTGCGCGAAGAGTTCGCGCACGTCGTTGACCTTGACCGTAATTTCTGTCGATCGCTGCGTTTGCATGGCACTGAGTCTCCCTTCCGTAGCGCGAACGCCTTTCGTGCCCCCTCCTCGATGTCACTTCACGGCGCAGCGTATCGAGGCTACGGAGTCGAAGTATGTGGCCGTGCAGGCCACCGGGTTTCCTAGCGGCATCGTCGTTTTCTTGTTCTCCGACATCGAGGGCAGTACGCGCCGTTGGGAGAGCCATGCCGCCGCGATGCGCGACGCCCTCCGCCTCCACGACGCAATCGTTCGGTCGGCGATCGAAGGCCGGCGCGGTTACGTCTTCAAAACAATCGGGGACGCATTCTGCGCTGCCTTTTGGACGATCGAGGAGGCACTTGAAGCGGCGATCGACGTACAGCGACGCCTCGCGAGCGAAGACTTTAAGGCCGTTGGGGGCCTGCGAATTCGCATGGCAATTCACGCCGGGGAGACCGACGAGCGCTCCGGAGACTACTTCGGCTCCGCCGTCAATCGCACCGCGCGATTGCTCGGCGCCGGTCACGGCGGCCAGATTCTGCTCACCGGCGTGGCTGCCGATTTTGCAATGGCCGCGCCTCCCGCGGGAATATCGCTGCGACGATTAGGCACGCTTCCGCTGCGCGACGTCAAAGACCCCGAGCGCGTCTATCAGCCGGTTGGTGAAGGGCTTCGGAGCGAGTTCGCGCCGTTGCGCGCGCTGGAGACGCCGCCGAACAATCTTCCGCTGCAGCGCACAAGTTTTGTCGGACGACACGACGACGTCGTGCGTATCGACGCGCTTCTCGACGACAGTGCGCTGGTAACGATCGTCGGGGCCGGCGGTATCGGCAAAACGCGGCTCGCGCTGGAAGTTGCGGCCGCGCGCCTCGCCGACGAGCCCGACGGCGTCTGGCTCGCCGACCTCGCGTCGATCGGAAACCCCGCCCTCATCGCCGGCACGCTGCTGACGTCACTGGGAGCGCAGCCGTCGCCCGGCGTCGAGCCGCTCGACGATTTGCTGGCCTATCTCGAAAACCGCGACCTGCTGCTGGTGCTCGACAACAGCGAGCATCTCGTCGCCGAGGTCGCCGAAATCGCCGCGCGCGTTCTCGAGCGCACGCGCCACGTTTCGATTCTCGCTACGAGCCGTCAGCCACTCGACGTTTCCGAAGAACGCGTCTATCGCTTGGGTTCCCTCGACACGGGCGCCGCCGTCGCGCTGTTTTCCGACCGCGCGCGCGCCGTCGACCGTGAGTTTTCGTTGAAAAAACACGCCGCCGAAGTCAAAGAAATCTGCGAGCGGCTCGACGGGATCGCGCTTGCCATCGAGCTAGCCGCCGCCCGGGTTCGTACGCTCTCGATCGGCGATTTGCTCCAACATTTGGAGCTGAGGCTGCTTGCCGGCGGACGAGACCGGCGGCCAAGGCAGCAAACGATGCGCGCGCTCATTGACTGGAGCTACGATCTGCTCGCCGCGGACGAGAAGCGCGCGCTTTATCGATGCGCCGTTTTTTCGCGCGGCTTTACCCTAGCCGCGGCAAGCGTCGTGTGCGACGAGCGCGACGCCGCTCGAACGCCGGTGCTCGAACTGCTTGGATCGCTGGTCGACAAATCGCTGGTCGTGGCCGAGTCCCCCGACGGCGACCGCCGCTATCGCCTGCTCGAGCCGATTCGCGAGTACGCATTGGAGAAACTGAATGAATCGGGCGGCGCACCCGAAACGCGGCGTCGTCACGCCGTTGCGTTCGATGCGTTCGCCGGCGCAGCGTACGATGAGTGGGAGATCGGACCCGCCGCCGATTGGCTGGCGCGAATGGAGCGCGATCTTCCGAATATACGCACCGCGTTGCAGTGGAGCGTCGGCGAGGGACGGGATCTTGACCTCGGCGCGCGGCTCGTGGCCGACGCGACGCCTATTTTTTTGCGTATGTCGTTCCTCGGCGAAGGCGCCTCTTGGTGTGAACGAGCGCTTACGAGCGGCCGCGGGCTTCCACGCGGCGTCGAAGCACGGCTGCGCTACGGGCTCTCGATGCTCTTTAGCAACCTCGGCGCCAACAAGCAGGTGCTCGAACAGGCTATGCAAGCCGTATCGCTTTACCGCGAGGCAGACGATGCGCGCGGACTTACTCGCGCGCTTTCCCAAGTCTCGGCCCGTTACGCGCCGTTAGGACGCTACGAAGAGGCAAGAGAAGCGGCAGAAGAGGCGCTGCGCATCGCGCGTGGACTCGGCGACCGGCGCCTGCTCGCCGACATCCTCCGGCGTTGCGCCGGAGCGTTCGGCGGTGACGGCGCCCCCGCCGTCCGCGCCCGCTACCACGAGAGCGTAGAAGTTTTTCGGACGCTCGGCCGAGACGACGAAACGGCACGCGCGCTAACGTGGTGGGGCCAATGGGAGGCAGCCTCGGGGAACTTTCGCGAGGCCGCGCAACGCATGCTTGAGGCCATCGAGCTCGATCGGCGCAACTTAGTGACGATGTTTCTCGAAAGCGACGTCGCCGGCTGTTTTTTAGCGATCGGCGACGCAGCGGCGGCGGAATCGCATGCTCGCGAGGCCCTGGTGCTAGCTTCCAAGGCGCACCACCGGGTCCTAGTCGGAATTTCGATTTCGCATCTTGCCGCAACCGCCGCCACCAGCGACCCGGCGCGCGCCGCGCGCTTGATCGGCTTTGCGGAAGAAGAGCTGCGCGCCGCCGAGTGGCAGCGCGCGGATTACGAGCAGCACATCGTCGACGAGCTCCGCGCCACGATCGAGCGCGCCATGTCGACGGCCGAGATCGCGCGGCTCCTCGCCGAAGGTGCGGCGTGGAGCGAAGCGCAGGCCGTTACCGCTGCCTTATCTTCTTAACAGGGTTGTGGGCCGTGAAGCGGCTTCAGCGAATCTCCGGCGCGTTGGTAGAAGCACTTGCGCTTGAGCGTGTACGTCCCTTGCTCGCCCGAGCAGCCGCTGATCGCATAGTACGATCCGGCGAGCCGCCGGTTGGACCGGTCATAGGTTGCACTCGTAGCGAACGAGCAGGCCGTCGTTCCGGGCTTTACCAGCGTGCCCGTGAGGTTCTTTCCGTCGAGCGTAAATGCGATCGATGAAATCAACGAAGAAGAGCCGGTCCCGACGGTAAAAGGTCCGCCGACGCCGTCGTTATATTGTGCCAGCGCGGCAGTCGCCGCTGATGTGCCGTCCTGATTGTCGTCGATCGTTCCGGCGTATTCGCCGCTAACGTTGCGCGTTACAGTGGCTCCGGTGCGTGTCGAAAGCGCAGTTTGGGGCACCGCTGCAGTGCTTGGTGCACCGCTTCCGCCGCATGCCGTCAAGAGCGCGGTGGCAACCGCCGCGCCAAAGGCCCGGCGGTAAAGTAAGCCTCTCATCGTTTCCTCCAACTTATCGAGCGAGCTTCTAAAGAGGAGCATTGCGCCCTTTGCTTCTAAGAGCCTCTTTGCTGCTTCAAGGAGATCACAATGAGGGCTGGTTTTGCACATCGCGCTCTGGGCGCAATTATCGCAGTCGCATCGTTGCTTTGCTTAGTAGAACCGGCGACGGCGGGAACGACCGGCGCGATTACGGGAACTGTGATCGACGCGACGACGAAGGCGCCGATTGCCGGCACGCAAGTCACCGCCACCAGCCCGTCGCAGATTGCGAAAGTGACGACCGACGCGTCAGGTCGCTTTACGTTCATCTCCCTGGCACCCGATACGTATACCGTTTCGGCCGATCACGCGGGGTACGACCTCTCGTCGGTTACCGGCGTCTCCGTCTTTGCCGACCAAAGCGTCTCGTTGCCGATTACGCTGCAGAAGAGCCTCAAACAGATTGCCCGCGTCACGTCGCGTTCGTCGCTCAGCCCGGTGCGGCCGGGAACCGGCACCGACGTCTACTCGGTCAATCCGGGTCTTACCGCGGCGGCTGCCACGCTCGGCGGCGGCGGCGGACTCAACAACGCCTACTCCGCGATTGCCGCGATGCCGGGTTCCTACGTCCCGCCCAACCAAGTCGGAGTCAACCAAACCGTCTACATTCGGGGCGGCTACTACGACCAGATCGGCTTCGAGTATGACGGCGTTCCGATCAATCGCTCCTTCGACAATTACCCCGGAAGCGCGCAGAGTACGCTCGGCCAGCAAGAGCTGCAAATTTACACGGGCGGCGGCGAAGCCGACGCGAACGCAACCGGCCTTGCCGGATTCATCAATCAGGTCATCAAGACGGGAACCTACCCGGGATATGCAACCGGCGACCTCACGATCGGAACACCCGTCTTTTACCACGACCTCGACATCGAGGCGGGAGGCTCCACGCCCGACCGTCTGTTCTCGTATTACGTCGGCATCAGCGGCAGCAATCAAGACTTCCGCTACTTCGATCAATACAACGGCGCGAGCCTGATCGACACGATTCCGTACGGCTACTGGCCTTCGTACATCACGACCGAGCTTCCGTTTTGGCCGGCGGTCTATCCCGATTGCCACAACAACACAACCTCGATCAACCCGGTCAAAAACGTCGTAACCAACGATCCCGGATGCTTTGGTTCATACCCCTCGAACTACGGACAGCCGGCGACCTTCAACAGCCGCAACATCGTTGCCAACTTCCACTTCGGCATCCCCCACCGCAGCGACGCCGGCCGCGACGACGTCCAGCTCCTTTATATGTCGTCGGCTAACTTCACCCAGGATTACTCGAGCCTCGACGATTCGGGTCCGCTGGGCCTTGGCATTCAGAACGACGGCCTGTTGAATAAGCCGCACGACTTCTATAGCGGCAACGTCAATAGCTGGGGCGACTATTACACGTTTTCGGGGAATACGCCGTGGTTGGCCAAAGCATCGGCCCAGCCGATCGCCTATTTTTACCCCGGTTCGCCGACGGGACGCTGCGCCAACGTAACGGACGTTCCGGGCGCCTGCCCGATCGACGCGCACGGCAATCAAATCTTGCAAGTCATCCCGTCGAACTATCGGGACGGGCGCTGGGATACTGCCAGCATCTTGAAGGCGCAATATCAGAAGAATATCGGCTCGAACGCCTACGTGCGGCTCTTCGGCTACACATTTTATTCGAATACCAACCGGGCCACGGCCAACGGCTGGGGCAACAACGTCTCGCTCGGCGTCAGTAACTACCAATACGTGGTCGACTCCCATACCGGCGGCTTGGAAATGCAGTTCGCCGACCAAATCTCCAACCAGCATCTGATCCAAGGCATGGCGTCGTACCTTACGTCGAACACCCTGCGCTACGCGAATCGCAACTACGACAATACCGGCGGCCAGCAGGTCAGCAACTTCACCGACGGCTCGGAGTGCTTTGCCACCTACACGAGTCCACGATATCACGTCGGAGATCCGGCGCCGTGTAACAAGTATGTTTCGCAGGGGCGCTTCAGCAGCCCGTACGGCGGCTTCGATGGCCAGGATCCTTGCACCGACGGCGAACTGAGCGTCACTTCACCGGCATG
>DATAPM010000212.1:0-3859 GCA_036265225.1 Vulcanimicrobiaceae bacterium | reverse complement strand
GGCGTCGCGCCGAGCGGAGCGCACGGGCCGGTCGGCGGGGCGCCCGAATCCTGGGAGCCGCCCTCGAAGGCCTTACGTCCGGCACCGCTGCCGGTGAGACAATAGTAGATCGTGCCGTGCGTCGGCGCGGCATAGAAGAGCGAGCCTTGTCCCGGCGGCGCTTGCGGCCCGTTATAGGGGCCGACGGGTTGATTTCCGAGATTGTAGGCGTATGCCGGGAACGTGGCGCCACCGGCGTGCAGGTCTTGCGGACCGTTATCGGCGCCACGCATACGGCCACCGTGGTGCGACTGTGACGCGGCACCCACGTTGGGCACCGGAGCAACACCAGTGGCACCGCCGACGCCGTTTCCGTTGCAAGCGCTGAGCATCAGCGCCGCTACCGCCGCCGGGGCCAGTGTAGCCAGGGTCTTATTCATTCGAAGTTATTCCTCATCGAGCTTGTTGTTGCATCAAGGGGATGGCCTGGGATCGAACCGGCGAGTGCGAGCTGCCGGTCACCGGACGCGCCTGGACCCGTCCGGAAGCTTTGGTGACGACCAGTGCGATCGGCGCGTCGAGCTGCGTCGCCGAGCCGACGATGCGCAGCGACGGCTTGACGCTGCCGTTGCCGGTCGCGGCGTACACGTCGATAGCATTATTGAAGTCGTCGGCGACGAAGAGCGACGTACCGTAGAGCGTGATCGTCGGGAAAAACGCCGAGAGCGGCGAGCGCGGCGAAGAGCATTGATAGTTCGTCGTGTAGACGTCTTGCAGCGTCAGCACTCGCAGCGGTTTAACGCTGCTACCGTTCGCGCCGGCAGAGAATACGTTCGTGCGGCCTTGGCATGCGTACGAGCCGCTGCCGCCGATGACGATCGAGTTAGCGATGAGTACCTCGCCGCTTGTGTCGAGCGCGACGTTGCCGGTCAGACCGGGCTGCAACTCCGACGTAGAATTCCACGGGATGGTGCGCGCTGGAGTCGAGGTCGGATTACCGATATTCGCTGCGAGGTTGGTAAAGAGTCCGTACGACGGACCCAGCGATGTGTGCAGGGCGCCGTTAACGTAGAAGTTACCCGAGCCGTCGAGCGTCAGGCCCGTCGGCCCCGCGTAACGGATCTGCGGCGTGGCGAAGTTCCACCCGTGCAGCGGCGCGGCGGGTCCCGAAGGCTGCGGCGCATAGGTGAGGACGGCATCGTTGCCGTTGTTTCCGTCGACGTTGGTCGCGCCGTACGTCACAAAATCGCCCGACGGATCGAAGGCCATGTAGAGCGGGAAAATCGTCGTCCCGCTGGTCTTGTCGGCAGTGAGAACCGCGCTCGGGGAGGCGTTGCCACTCGCACCCGGCGGATAAATCTCAACGACGTTTCCTTTGTCCGGCGTTCCGCTGGACGGTGAGAAGCCTTGCTCGTTGTCGAAGTAACCGACGTAAAGATTACCGTTCCCATCGACGGCGATGCTGCGCGCGTAGAGTTTGGAGTCGAGATTGAGCGTCCGCTCGGGCGCGGCGTTTCCGGCGGCGCTGCCGTCGTACTCGGTAACGGTGGCAGCCTGTCCGCTCTTGCTTCCAAAGTTGAGCGCGTAGATCGTGCCCACCGGCGGCGGCGGCTGTTTGCCTTTGAGTGCGAAGTGCGCGCCTGCGCCGATGCTGGGGCCATCCACCATGGCGGCCACGGTAACGGGCGACGCCTGCGAGTCGCCGTCGTACGACATCGTAATGCCGGACGTCGGTTTTCCGATCGTCAGCGAGGCCCCGTGGCGGTTGCCGGCATGCAGCGCGAACGCGTTTCCGGAATCGCCTTGTATCGTCACGACCACCGGAGCTTCGTACGCGCTGGGGCCGACGATCAATGCGCCGGTCGCATCGTACGCGTCGAGCGTGACGGCAGAGTCGGCTTTGTGGCCGCGTTTGCCGCTCTTTGGGTCGAGCGACAGCTTGAGCGAAGCGATGACGCCGTCGAGCGAGAGCGAAAGCGAGTTGCTGATTTGCACCGTGCCGTTGCCGCCGATCTTCGCCTTGACGGTACCGACGGAGAGAACGCTGCCCGTCGCGCTCCGTCCGGCATACGTCGTCACGCTAAAGACGTCTTCTCCGGGCGAACCGTCGGCCGTGCCGTTACAAAGGCTCTCGTCACCGCTGCGGCTGCAATTGTGAGCGCCGGCAAAGGTCTCGATGGTCGTCGCATTGACGCCGGTGACGCCCTCGCCGTCGACGGAGACGAGTTGGATAACCAGCGATTGCGTGTTGGGCGAGACGTAACCGGGCTGAATCCCGCCCTTACGCAACGGTACGTCAACCTTGACTTTGACGCTGACCAACTTGGTTGGCGGCGGTCCCGAACCGCCGCCGCCCGAGTTGACGATCGGTCCGCCAGGGGTATTCGGCGATCCATCGCAGGCGTAAAGAGCGGCGACGAGCGCGACGGCGGTGACTCGCTGCGAGGTGCGCTTCACGGGTACTGCCCATTGAGAATATCGGAGGTCGTAACGTCGGCCTGACCGTTGTTGCCGCGAATGTGCGGCAGCTGACCGAGATTCTTGGGATAAGACGACTCGTAGGCCGGATAGTTGAACCCGGCGGCATAGATTTGATAACTACCCTTGGGACAGATCGTCGCCGTCTGCTTGCCCGATTGCGTCAGCGGCCCTAAGTTGTCGGCCAATGCCAGCGCTTGCGTACCACCGTGATTGGCCACCAGCGTGTAAAAACTGTCGATGGTGTGTGACTGCACGCAGATGCCGGTGCCGCTGCCGCCGGGTGCGCGAACGATCACCATCGCTTCGGTCGCGCCCGGCGGCACGTCAACGTGCACCGTGCCGCCCCCATGGTTGTCGGGGCTGAAGCTCGGCGTGACGAACGCCGGCAGCGGAGTGAGTGAAGTAATCTGGGCGTTAGCCGCCAGCACGCCGGGCGCGGGAGTCGGCGTGCCGTTGGGATTAGGACTCGGCGTTGGATTCTGTGGCGTCGTGAACGCCGGCGGAACCGCCGCATAGAAATGATACGCGCCGATCACCGGTGCGACGGCAAAATCGGTAAAGCCCAATGAGTAGCCTTCCCAGCCAAGAGCGATGAGCGACGGACCGGCGCCTGGAAACGCCGGCGGTCCGCCGTACCAGCGTTCTTCGTTATCGCCGTAGACCGGCAGATTGAAGGCTTGGAAGAGCGGGGTGACGCCGTTGGGCGGCCCCGAATCGGAGTTGCACGGACACAGCCCGTAACCGAACGCGCCGGTGCTGGAGGCCTTGGGTCCGCGCGGCGGTCCGGTCCACAACGACTGGTTAAGCGTGCCCCAGGTGATGTGGTTGGTGCCCAGGTCCGCGCCGGCCGATTGCACTTGGTTGCCGGTCTGCGTCGAGATCAACACGTTAAAGCTCGACGGGCCGATAATCTGCGGCTGATTGTACAGCGTTCCGGAGAGGCCATTGTCCTGTCGCAGCGTCTCGACAATGTTGAGGCCGTAGGCGATGTTTTGACCGCCGTTGGAAGCGATGGTCGCCACGCCCACGGCGAACTGCAGCTTGCTGGTTGACGCCGGATCGAACGACGTCACCGGCGGCTCCGACGCGCCGCCGTTGCCGCACGCGGAAAAAACAATCAGCGCAAGCGCGGTTAGGCCTGCTGCGAGAAACGATCGTGCAATCATATGGTCACCTGGTAATAGAGTCGAAACGAAATCGGCGCCATGTTGGGATAGGTGAGATACGGCGCCGAGCTATGGGCCGAGACATCGGGCGGTGCGTACGGCGCCGATGAGTAGGTGCATGGCGATGTGCCGTTGGTTAATCCGGTAGTAATCGGCGTACCGTAACAGCCGTTGACGATGGGCGTGTTGTACAACTGATTGAACAGGTTTTGCACCTGCAGTCCGAAGACCGA